>JBGSKP010000493.1:0-15470 GCA_041741175.1 Thiocapsa sp.
GGCGCTCGCGCGGGCGGCATGGGCCTTGGGACGTCAGCCATCGTTCGGGATTCGACATTGATACGCACCCGATTGCCGTCGGTCGTCACACGATAGGGTACAGAATCATTGAGATTGATGACGACCCGCGCTCGATCGCTCGACTCGACTGCAACCAGGCTATGCACCGGGCCGATACCGATCGGCACAGCGCGGCGTTCGAGTGCGTTGCCAACCCCCTCGAAATCCAGCGCGATGCGCGCAGGCGACACGGTGTCGAAGGTCTGCGGAGACGTGATCGGACCGGAAAAGACCAGTTCGATCTCAACGCTGTTTCCGGCCTTCGCCGCGAACTGAACGTCGGTGAGCTCGACAGCCATGACATTCACCGTCCAGATCGCCAACACGACGAGGGCGCCGAATCGCCGAAGAATGCCCCGACGCGCGCTTGCGATCGCCCAATCGCCTGTCAATCCAATCGGTTTAGCACTCTTGATCACGACATGGGCCTGCTTATGGTTTGCGGAGGGGGATCGTCTGCGGACTCTCACGCCACTCACCTGGCGCGTCCGCGACGATCTCCATAAGCCGGATGAAATCAGGACTGATCTCGACAATCTGTCCGTTATTCAGTCCCAGGTAATTTCCGACCTGAGCCCGGAAAATCAGGCCTTCTTTATTCCGAACCAACGCCCAGAGCGTCTCGTCCTGCCCAAGGGTTCCCACCATCGCCAAATCGGTCAAGGGGTAGCTCTCAAGCTGTTCTTTGGGGCGCTTCGGGTCGGGGGCGAGCCCGTTGTCCGGATTCACGGCGGCTGTCGTTTGCCGATCCATCACAAAAGGATCGCGCCGCCCGATCGGCTCGAAAACGAACGAATCGACCGGCGCGATCTCTGGTAAGGGCTCGATCACACCTGCCGGACGGGATTTGATCTGCTCGATGTAGGTACCGAGTTCAGCCATACCGCCCTGTTCGCAACCGGCCGAAAGGAGCGACACTAGAAGGATACATAGCCCCGGAATGCCCGACTTGCCGCGATGACGCACTAGGTTCCGTCCTCATCCAGATAGCGATAGGTCTTCACCGTCGCCTCGAGTGACAACCTGTCGTCGCCCCCGATGGTCATGCTGCCTGCATCGCTGATCTTGGTATCGTGCACCGTGACGATGCGCGGCAGCGACGCCAGCCCGCTGATGAAGCGGCCGAAATCATGATAACTGCCGGTTACCCGGATCTGGATCGGAAGCTCGGCATAGAAGTCCTTTGATTCTTCTTTGCCTGGCTGGAAGAGTTCGAACTCAAGTCCCGCGGCAAGCCCGGTGCGCGACACGTCGACTAGCAAGGACGCCACCTCCGTTCGATTCGGCAACTGCCGCAGCATGGCCCCGAAGGATTCCGTCATCTCCTCGATCTGTTGTCGATAGTTTTCGAGATTAACGGCTTTGCGCTGCTTCTGTTCAAACGATGCACGCAAGTCACGCTCGGTGGCCTGTGCCTGATCAATTCTAACCAGCTGCTCCTGCGTGTCGAAGTAATAGACGCCACCACCCAAGGCCGCGCAGGCAAACAGGGTCACGAGCGCCTTAACCGGAATCGGCCATTCGCCGATGTTGTTGACATCCAGTTGATTGAGTTCAGTCAGATCCATTGAAACAGTCCCAGATTACCCGTCGATCCCGCGTGCAAACGCTCGGACTGACAGGCAAGCCTGGTCCGCCGGGCTGGGCTGATGGCTTCGTTGATTCTCGCCGAGGCAGCGTCGTCCGATTCACTCTTGGGAATGACCTGCTCGAAACCGAGTCTGAAGTGACTCAATCCGGTACTGGTTTGTTCCTTACGTTCGATCAGGAGCAGATTGGGCTTGCCGATCCACTCCGATGCCTCGATGTTGCGCATGAAAGCCGAAACACGCTCATCGGATTGAGCCCGCCCCTCGACAACGAGCAATGTGCCGCTCTGATCTAGCTTGGTCAAATACACCCCGTCGGGAATTGTTGCCACCAGCGCGTCGAACAGACGAACGATCTGAGGACGGCTTTCCTGAAGCTTCTGGATGATCTGCATTCGCGATAAGAGATCAGCCTTGATCTTCTCCAAGTCATCAATCTCTTTGATCTGAAGATTCAATTGATTGATCTCATCCTCCATAATCCGATTGCGTTCAAGCTGATTTGCGATACGTCCTTCCATCTCAAGGTGGACAAGAATAGCCAGAAGAAGTGTCAATGCCAGGGCGAGTCCACCCGCAATCGCGAATTCGATAAGTCTGCGTCTTCGGGCGGCCTCTCTCCACGGGAGGAGATTGATACGAGTCATCTAATCGAAGCCTCGCAACGCCAAGCCGACCGCGATCATCATTCCGGGAGCCTCCCGCATCAACACCTGCTTATTGATTTGCGGAGTAATCGACATCCGCTGAAAGGGATTCGCCACCCTGGTAGACAGGTTGAGTCGCTCGCCCACAAGCAGATCGATGCCCGGAATGCTGGCGGGTCGTCCGGCCAGGAGCAACTGATCCACGCGAGTGAAGCTCGTCCCGGAATAGAAGAATTGCAGCGCACGTCCGATCTGTTGCGACAGGGCTTCCTTGAAGGGTGTCAGCACATCCGTTTGATAGCCATCGGCCACATCGCCCTCCGTGATCTTGCGCATCGCTACGTCGCGCGTCAAACCATACCGCCGCTGAACCTCATCAAGCAGTTGCTGGCCACCGAAATTCTGTTCGCGGGTGTAGACGATTTGACCTTCATGCAACACATGTAGCGTGGTCGTTGCAGCACCGACATCGGCTACCGCCGCCGTCCGAGTCGACTTGGGGCCGGGCTCGGGATCGTCGTCGAGAATCAGAGAACAGGCGTTCTCCATCGCATAAGCCTCGACGTCAACGACGGTCGCAGTCAGGTTCGCCTCTTCCAGGGCGCTGACGCGATCCTCGACGTTTTCCTGGCGCGAGGCGACAAGCAGGACATCGACCATAGAGGGATTGCCCTTGGTCGGTCCGACAACCTGAAAATCGAGGTTGACCTCTTCCAGTGGATAGGGAATATATTGGTCGGCTTCGAGCTGAATCTGACTCTCGATCTCCGCGTCGCTTAGAGTTCCCGCCATCGAGATCACTTTGGTGATCACCGCTGAGCCAGCAACTGCAACAGCCGCTTGCTTGGCGCGCGTCTCTGAATGGGCGACGGCGGCACGGATCGCTTTAGCCACCAGGGCTGAATCGGAAATCTTCTTTTCGATCAGAGCCCCTGGCGGCAGGGTCTCGATGGCGAAATGTTCAACTCGAAACGCCGCCACGCTTTGAGCAGGCAGCTGTGACAACTCGATCAGCTTGATCGCAGTCGAGCTGATGTCGATTCCAAGGAGCGGTTTAATTTTGCGGTTCAGACCGAACATCACAGGTTCTCGGTAGGGCCTTGAACCCATCCATGACGCGTTGGGTCCTATCAAGGGGCGCGATGCCGTTCGCCCCGCCGGAGATTTCGAACGGCCGCCCGCACGCCATCGTCCGCTGTATTATAAGCCTGCTCGGCCGCGATGCACTGGGTTTGGATGCCGGTTTGAGGCAAAGAGCTATAGTCCATGATGAGTCGAGTCCGAAGACGGCTTGCCTGCCTCAAGTAGTGTACATGCCTATGATCGAGGTGTCCGATGCCAACAAGAGAACGTACCGCCACGCAACGGGAACGACTCGCCTACGAAGCCGCTCGGATCCTGCTCGATCAGGGACTGGACGACTTCGACCGAGCTCGCCGCAAAGCGGCCGAGCGCATCGGTGTTCCGGACCGACG
Organism: Thiocapsa sp.; assembly: GCA_041741175.1. Classification (GTDB taxonomy): domain Bacteria; phylum Pseudomonadota; class Gammaproteobacteria; order Chromatiales; family Chromatiaceae; genus Thiocapsa. The sequence continues at coordinate 3,772 of JBGSKP010000493.1, forward strand.
CCAGTGGCCGACCAACCAAGACGTGCGAGACGCCGTTTTGGCACAACGGCGATTATTTCTCGGTCAGGCCGATCATGAAGAGTTACAACGTCTGAGGACAGCCGCTTTACAGGCAATGGAAACGCTCGAGCCTTTCTCGCCGCGACTGGTCGGCGCTGTTCTGAGCGGTGCGCTTGGATCGCACTGCGGGATCGAACTCTTTCTGTTCGCGGATCGGGCCGAAGATGTGATCTTTGCCCTTCTGGATCTGAAGATTCCCTGGCGCGAGACGGAGCGCGTCGTACGTTATCGCGGCGGGTTACGTTGTGCCCAGCCAGTCTTTAGTTTCGTCGCTGGCGGCTTGCCCATCAACTTGATCGTGCTGCCCCGTCAGGCGTTACGCGATCCGCCATTGGATCGCGTGACCGAGTTGCCCGAGCGCGGGGCCGATCGTCGCGAGCTGTTACGCCTGCTCCGTGCGGAAGTTCCCTCGCTATAGCCCCGCCGTGCGCGTTGGATCGGTCTGCCGATTACGCTTCGAAATCGGCAGATAATCTCGCTGCGTTGGCCCGTGATAAATCTGCCGGGGTCGGCCGATGCGGTTATTCGGATCCGACATCATCTCCATCCAATGCGACACCCAGCCGACGGTTCGTGCCACCGCAAACATCACGGTGAACATGTTCCGAGGAATGCCGAGGGCCTGGTAGATGATTCCGGAGTAAAAATCGACATTGGGATACAGTTTGCGCTCGACGAAATAGTCGTCATTGAGCGCGATTTCCTCCAGCTTCATTGCCAACTCGAATAACGGATTATTGGTATCGGCAAGCTCTTCGAGAACCTGGTGACAGACCTCACGAATGATCTTGGCACGCGGGTCATAATTTTTATAAACGCGATGCCCGAAGCCCATCAGGCGGAAGGGATCATCTTTGTCTTTAGCTTTTTCCATGTAACGCTGAACATTCTTGACGTCCCCGATCTCGTGAAGCATGTCGAGAACCGCCTCGTTCGCTCCGCCATGCGCCGGACCCCAGAGCGAAGCGATACCTGCGGCAACACAGGCAAACGGGTTCGCTCCCGAACTCCCGGCGAGACGAACCGTAGATGTACTGGCGTTCTGCTCGTGGTCGGCGTGAAGAATAAAAAGCAGATTCATCGCCTTCTCGGCAATTAATGTCGGCTTGTAGTCTTCGCAGGGCGTCGCGAACATCATGTGCAGAAAATTTGCGCAATAGCGCAGCTTATTCTGAGGGTACATGATCGGCTCGCCAATGCTGTGCTTGTAGGCCGCCGCGGCGATGGTGGGAAGCTTTGCAATCAAACGGTGGGCAGAGATCTCGCGATGACGCGCGTCGTTGACGCTGAGTGAGTCATGGTAAAAAGCGGAGAGCGATCCCACAACACCGATCAGGATCGACATGGGATGGGCATCGTAATGAAAACCGTTGAAGAAATTCCTCAGATTTTCATTAAGCATCGTGTGACGGGTGATCAGCCGCTCAAACCCGACGAGCTCTTTTTCGTCGGGTAGCTCTCCGTATAGCAGGAGATAGGCGACCTCCAGGAAGCTTGCTTTGGTGGCTAATTGCTCGATCGGATAACCGCGATACAGCAACGTCCCTTCATCACCGTCGATAAAGGTGATGGCGCTATGGCAACTGGCGGTGGACATGAAGCCGGGGTCGTAGGTGAAGATCCCAGCCTCTTTATAAAGCGAAGAGATGTCGCCGGCCGAAGGGCCGATGCTACTTGAGCGCAACGGGAAGTCGAAGCTCTCGCCAGTGGTATTGTTTGTGATGGTGATCGTTTGGTTCGCCATACGCTCGCTCCTGACCGGGCTTGGCGCAACGCCTCTGGCCCGTGTGCGGTTGGTGGTTTCGAGTCTCGACTGCGGCGTTAAAACAGATGTGGGCTTAACCTCACAGGGTGACCGCCCTTTCCGATCACGGCGGCACCCCAGCCTGGCTAGGCGCTGCATCGCGGCTGTGCCGACCCTGGCCACTTCGGAAGATACTTAAGCAAATTTCAGGCCACTTATTATCACAACGCCAAGGCGCGGAGACGCTCGATATCGGTGCGAACCGAAGCGACCGAGTGATCGAAGTCGGTGCGCTCGAGACTGTTCAAATCGAGCTCGACGATCGATTCCAGCCCCTTCTCGCCGAGGACGCAGGGCACGCCCATCGCGATATCGGTTTCCCCATACTCGCCTTCGAGCAGCGCCACACAGGACAGCAAGCGTCGCCGGTTGTTCACGATCGAGTCGACCATGGCAGTGACAGCAGCGCCCGGAGCATCGTAAGCGCTCGAGTTCTTGCGTAATGCCAGGATCTCTGCACCACCTTGACGGGTGCGATCCATTATGGCGCCTATGCGTTCCTCCGAAATGAAGTGTGCGATCGGGATGCCGTTGATGGTGCAGAAACGCGGCACCGGCACCATCGTATCGCCGTGACCGCCGAGAACCATGGTGGTAATGTCCAAGGCCGAGAAACCGGTCTCCTGCGCGATGAAACTCGCCATGCGCGAGGCGTCGAGTACGCCGGCTTGGCCGAAAATCCGACTCCGATCCCAGCCGGTGCGCTGAGCAAACCGGTAGGTGAGCGTGTCGACAGGATTGGAGACCATCAGCACCATGGCATCCGGCGCATGGTGAAGGATTTGATTGGCAATCCCGTCGATGATCCGAACGTTCGCTTCAAGTACGTCCGAGCGCGACATCCCCGGCTGACGTGGTAGCCCGGCGGTGATGATAATGAGCTGCGAGTCCCGCAAAATCCGCGGGTCATTGCTGCCGCTGATCGAGCAATCAAACTCGAAGAAAGGGGCCATTTGCAGGATGTCCAGCGCGATGCCCTCCGGAACACCCTCGCGGATATCCATGATGGCGATCTCTCGGCAAAGCTCTTGCTGAGCCAGGATCTGTGCCGTCGTCTCGCCGACGCGTCCAGCCCCAATGATGCTGATCTTGTTCACGTGAGGTTCTCCGATCGATGGTTCGCTGAGCCGGATCGCACAAACTCGGCTCGTGGCAGTCGCCTTGCGTGGCTCACAGGTACCTCTCCGTACAGGGTATCTTACACCTGCCGCTTCAGATTATCGGAACCTCCGATTGCCTCGGAGCGAATCCGCATTATCACGTCAGTACAGAGGGGCTGCGCCGAAGCAGGTGAGCATGTCGCGCGAACGACGCAATGGCGAGCGGGCGACGGGCAGGCCCGCCATAAGTCCGGCGTCGGACTGCTGCGACATCGTCGATGGAGGATCAGAGAGTTGTTCGGCGCGTCGCGCCGAACAAGGACGAAGCGGGGGGTTGCCCCGGCTCGGCAAGTGAGCCGGGAAAGGAAGGCAGATCAGTGCGCCAACCGACGTGCTAACGAGCGTATTTGCGCCTGAACTTGTCGACACGACCGGCGGTATCTAGAACCTTCTGTTTTCCCGTATAAAAGGGATGACAGGCGGAGCAAACCTCGATGTGCATTTCTTTGCCCAAGGTGGATCGAGTCGTAAACTCGTTGCCGCAGCTACAGACCACCTTGACGTCGGCGTAATTGGGATGAATTCCTTCTTTCATGATGACCTTGGCGTTGGCCCAGATCGGGCGCTGAAAAATCGATGGAACGCGGTAGGATACAACTCCGACGGCGCCCCCGCAACCGAGCGCGATGCATCGGTTGTCACCGGGTCGCGAAACGCGCCACAAGATCGTCGACAAAACGCCGCCCAAGAGCCGTCGGTACGAGGCACCCACTGAGGATCCGCAGCATGCCGTCTTGCTCGGCGATCCGCACCCGGTTGGCAATGCGTTCCCACGGCAAACCAGTCGTCAGGGTGAACGCCTCGCAGGCGATACCGTCTGTCAACCTCAGGCTGTTGAGCGCGAACTCGAGGATCAAGTCATGCTCAGATAGCTCGCGCGCACTGCTGCACAGCGCCTCAGGCGATGCACTCAGATACGCGGCCGGATGACGACGTTTGGCCGTGCGCCGCACGCGCCGACCTTGTTCTGTGACAGCCTCCTGCGAGAGCTTGGCGTGAGCCCCCGCGCCGATTCCCAAATAGTCACCGAAGTGCCAATAATTCAGATTGTGGCGACAGCGTGCGCCGTCGCGCGCATAGGCTGAAACCTCGTACTGCCCGTAGCCGGCTTGGCGCAGACACTCCAGACCCAGCTCAGCCATGTCGGCCACCAGATCGGGATCCGGTAAGCACGGCCGATCGGCATACATCCGGGTGTTTGGCTCAAGGGTCAGCTCGTAATACGAAATGTGCTCGGGCTCCAACGCAATCAGCCCTGCCAGGTCACGCCCGGCCCCCAAAAGATCCTGCTCGGGCAATCCGAACATCATGTCCAGATTGATATTCGCAAATCCAGCGGCGCGGGCTAATCGCACGGTCTCCCGGACTTCCTCCGGCCCATGGATCCGCCCAAGTGCACGCAATCGTGTCTCCGACAGGCTCTGGACGCCGATCGATAGCCGATTGACACCCGCCGCGCGATACGCGACAAAATTGCTCGCGTCACCCGTACCCGGATTGGCCTCCAGGCTAATCTCCACATCCGGCGCTAAGTCCACACGCGAGCGGACGCCGTCAAGCAGCCGACGAACCGATTCACCTGGGAACAGACTGGGTGTTCCGCCTCCGATATAGATCGAGCTGAGCGTCCGTCGCGCAATTGGCTGTTTAAGCTCGTGATCCAGATCCGCCAACAACCGAGTGACGTACGACTCGAACGGCGGATCTGGCCAGGCATGCGAGTTAAAATCGCAGTACGAACACTTGCTGACGCACCAAGGCGTGTGGATGTAGAGCGTGAGCGGCAGCGACGCACTGCCACTGCCTGATTTGACTGTCACGTCGGCGTCGTCGAAAGGTGCTCAGGATCCCGGGCCCTTGTTCATTGTTTCCTTCAGAAGAGCGCCGAAGCTGCCCATCGCGTTCTGTGGCGCCTCGGCCGCGGCACGCGGCGGACGTGTCACCTGATCCGGCGCCTGCATCGCGGATTCACTTCCCCTGCTCTCGTCGAGAGACAGACTGATCCGACGCCGCTCCAGATCCACGCCCAGAACGGTTGCCTCGACGCGATCGCCCACGTTCAGAACCTCGCTTGGGTGGTTGACCCGACGCCCGGCGCCAAGCTCGCTGATATGGACAAGACCGTCGATGCCCGGACAGAGCTCCACGAACGCGCCGAAAGGCTGCAATCGGTTGACGATCCCAGCCACACGTTGACCGACCGGGAAACGGCCTGCGGCATCCTGCCAGGGGTCGGGCGCAAGTACTCGGATCGACAGCGCTATCTTCTCACGTCCTTTCGGACCACTGGGTGGCTCGATGCGCAAGACCGAGACCTCGACCGGCTGACCCACCGTCAGGATTTCGCTCGGGTGCTTCACATGTCCGAACGCCAGCTCGCTGATATGGATCATGCCTTCCAGGCCACCAATGTCGACAAAAGCACCATAGTCTTTCAACGAGCTGACGACACCGGACAGCACTGCTCCCTCGCGCAGTTGCGCTCGGGTTTCCTCGGCACGCAGACGCTGCTCCTCCTCAAGCAACGCACGTCGGGAGACGACCAGATTCGGACGACGACCGCCTTCAAACTTGGTGATCCGGAAATCGAGCCGTTGGCCGATCAACTCGGAGACATCCTCGATGAATTTGATGTCGAGCTGCGAGGCCGGACAGAAGGCACGAAGTCCGGCAATCTGAACCTCAATTCCCCCCTTCACGGCCGCAGTCACCTGACCCTGAACAGGCAGGCCCTGACGGTAGGCACGCTCGACCTCCTCGATCCCGTGATAGCGATGACCCTGCTGGCTCCCCAGCAGGAGCATTCCGCTATCCTCGTCTTTTCCGGTGACATGCGTCTCGATGGTGTCGCCGACCGCGGACTTCAGATTGCCCTCCACATCCTTGAGGACCGACACCTCGATGCGGCCTTCCGATTTGCCGCCCAGATCGACGAATCCGAATTCCTCGCCGATCGAAACCAAGACCCCACGGACTTTATCACCGATGGCAGGCTCTCCCGCGCCGGACTTGGGATGAATCTGGTCGAACTGTTTGAGGAGGTCTTCGAAGCTTTCGGATTCGGACATGGGTGCAGTGCGCCATCGACAGGTTAAGGATCACGCCTATTGTAGGCCCGATTCGTCATCGAACCCCAACGTGGAATCGATCCAGGGCTTCACTCAATCTAGGCAGAGGCGCAAATCCGCATGAATCGGCGCGATTCACCCTGGCTATGGGGAGCGTCCGGACTGGAGGCGTCGCCCGGTAACGGGTAACCAGAGCACTAACGAACCTGGGCAGGCAAGACGCGCGTGGCCGCGATGCTTGCGACGTGACGGACGAGCTCTTTCAACAGTTATTCTTAAAAGATAACATTTGTAATAATAATAAGGGCTGTGGACAACCGAGATATTCCAGAAAACCTTTTTTTTACATAAACGTACCAAAAAACTACCTGTTTCTTGTTCCTGCTTGAACCTGTGCATAACCGGTGGTTAACAAGGAGGGTTACAAGTGCCCACAACTTATCCACCGAGTCGCGATCGTGTCGCGCACAGCTTTCCCGACCGCCGGGAGGCACGCGACGAGCGGCGGAATTGGGGACATGTTCAACGACGGGAGATGGCGGTCGAGAATCAGTCAAAACCGTCGTACATGACGACGCTCGATGGTTCCAAGGATTACTTAACCTGCGGGCTCAAGATGGGCATAGGCTAAAACCAACCATTTTGCCCCGACTTTTGCGAAGTTGACCTGGATCCGTGCCGCTGCACCCCGCCCTTCACTGTTGAGGACTACGCCTTCACCGAATTTGGGATGGATCACGCGCTGCCCGAGTCTGAAGCTACCCGTATCACCGGTTGGCATGGGCGTCGGATGAGTTGTCGTTCGCCGGGTTGTCCCCCTGGCCCTGACCTCTTCGACCAGACTTGGCGGTATTTCGCGCAGGAATCGTGATGGCATAGGAGAGTCTTCGCGGCCGTAGAGGCGCCGGTTTTCCGCATGAGTGACATAGAGTTCTCGCATGGCGCGCGTCATGCCGACATAGCACAATCGACGTTCCTCTTCGAGTCGGCTCGGATCCTCCGCCGAGAGACTGTGCGGGAACAGGCCCTCTTCCAAACCGACGAGGAAGACGACGGGAAATTCCAGACCTTTGGCACTGTGAAGCGTCATGAGCTGGACGCCATCCTCGTCGGCGTCCATTTGTGCTTCTCCGGCCTCCAGTGCGGCATGTGCCAGGAAAGCGGTAAGCGGATTGGTCTCCTCCTTATCCAACTCATACTCGAAACGCGCCGCGGTATCGACCAGCTGCTCCAGGTTCTCGACCCGATCCTGTCCTTTGCCATCCTTGTTCTTCTTATAAAAATCAGGCAATCCGGTGGTCTCGATCAGCACGTTGACGATCTCGGGCAAGGATGCACCCTCGCGTCCACGCTGTTGCGTCCTCACGAGGTCAATGAAACTCAGGAGTGCACCGCCGCCACGCGGACCCAGGACGGCCGTACCGGTCAGATCCTGAGCGGCTTGCCAAAGCGAGACCTGGGTCTCGCGTGCCTGCTGACGCAGTAGGTCCAGGGTCCGGGCGCCGATACCTCGGTTCGGTGTGTTGATCACGCGCTCAAAGGCGGCATCGTCGTCGGGGTTGGCAACCAACCGCAGATAGCTGAGCGCATCGCGGATCTCGGCACGCTCGAAGAAACGCAGACCGCCGTAAACCCGATAGGGGATCTGGGCATTGATGAGCGCCTCTTCGAACAGGCGCGATTGGGCGGTCGTGCGGTAGAGGATGGCGCACTCATCGCGCCGGTGACCTTCGTTCTGGACGAATCTGCGAATCCGCTCTACGACGAAGCGCGCCTCGTCGACCTCGTTGAAGGCCGTGTAGCGGCGGATTGGATCGCCCTCGCTATCCTGGGTCCAGAGATTCTTCCCCAATCGGGTCGGATTATGGGCGATGAGGGCGTTGGCCGCGGCGAGGATGTTGCCGCTTGAGCGATAGTTTTGCTCCAGTCGGACAACCTGGGTGTTGGGATAATCACGCTGAAAAGACTGAATATTTTCAACCCGAGCACCGCGCCAGCCATAGATGGACTGGTCGTCGTCGCCGACTGCGAACAGGTTGTCGTTGTTTCCGGCAAGAAGGCGCAACCAGGCGTATTGGATGGCGTTGGTGTCCTGAAACTCGTCGACCAGGATGTGGGCAAAACGTCGTTGGTAATGCCCCAGGATATCGCGACGCTCGCGCAACAGCTCCAGCGTCTTCAGCAGCAGATCCGCAAAGTCCAGCAGACCGGACCGCGTGCGTTCCTCTTCGTATTGGCGATAGACGGCGACCATTTTCTCCACGAAGAAATCGCCGGCGCTGTCGAGGTGGTTTGGTCTGAGTCCCTCGTCCTTGTTCTTGTTGATGAAACCTTGTACCTGACGTGGCGGCCAGCGTGCCTCGTCGAGATTCAACGCCTTCATGATGCGTTTTATCAGCCGGAACTGATCGTCCGAATCCAGAATCTGGAACTGCTGAGGAAGCTGCGCGTCCTGCCAGTGTGCGCGCAAAAAGCGGTGCGCAAGCCCGTGAAAGGTTCCGACCCACATTCCTCCAACGGGCATGCCGAGCATAGTTTCGATGCGACTACGCATTTCTCGCGCGGCCTTGTTGGTGAACGTGACCGCAAGGACAGCGTAGGAGGGAACATGCTCAACCTGAACCAACCAAGCGATGCGGTGAACCAACACCCGGGTTTTCCCGGATCCGGCACCGGCGAGCACCAGCAAATTGCCTGACTCGGCGGCGACGGCCGCGCGCTGAGCATCATTGAGCGGATCGAGAAGGGAGGAGACATCCATCCGTCCGATTCTAACAATCTACGTCGCAAGTCCCTAACCCAACATGCCCCCCCGGAATTCCCAACGCCGGGTTGTTGATGGGTTGACTAGGCTGGTAACGCTCCGAGCAAGCACCGGATCGAGAAGTTCTACAATTACAACTCTTAAAAAATAAAAACTGTAATAATAATAAGAGCTGTGGATAACTGATTTTTTTAAAAAATGCTAATTTTTATAAAAGGTTATCTTAAGATTGAGCTGTTCCTAGTTTATGCTCGAACCTGTGCATAACCGGTGGTTAAGATAACGGCTGGTAAGCAAGCACAGTTTATCCACTGACTTGCTATCCAGTTGTGCACGACAACATCAACCGCCTGAGAGAAGGAAAAATTATCCGTCATATCAGGTGATGGCAACGGCAGTGAGCGAGCACGAGGGGCGAGAAACAGATCGCACGGTCCGGCTTGATACCGGACGCGGAAGGGTCGGGGTTTGGTTTGCGGATGCTTGAAAAAACTGAGGAAGCGCATAGGATAAGGTGGAACAAAAACCTCACCTACAGAGTCGATTTGCCATGACGACAGAAGTTGCCGCTGATGTACCGCTTGTTTTCACCACCTCCGCCGCGTCGAAAGTCGCTCAACTGATCACCGAGGAGGGCAACCCCGCGTTGATGCTGCGCGTCTATATCCAGGGCGGTGGCTGTTCGGGATTTCAGTACGGGTTTACGTTCGACGAGGAGGTCCAGGATGGTGACACCGAAGTGGTGACGGATGGCGTCACCCTCCTGGTTGATCCGATGAGTCTGCAATACTTGACCGGGTCGGAAATCGACTACACCGAGGGTCTGCAGGGCGCTCAGTTCGTGATCAGGAACCCCAATGCGACAACGACTTGCGGCTGCGGCTCGTCGTTTTCGACCTAATTCGCCCCGCTCGCTGCTGTTGGCTCTGTCTGAGCGGGTCGTTTGCTCCCGACAGACGTGTCTTGTGGTGATCTAGCAGCGGGGATCGCCAAAGGGATCACGAGCGAATCACGAGGTGGAGGCGCTTCCCCCGATGTCGAGGAGATCGGGGCTCGCCACTGCAGACCTGCGAAGATCAAGAGGCCGAGCGCGACAAGGGCTAACATGGCGGCGACTAACCGAAGCGTTTTCCTGCGCGATCTCGGGCGCGTCCACTCCGTTTGCCTGAATTTGTAATCTCGCATGATCATTCAATCACAAAGCTCGGAAAAATAACCGCTTTCCTGGTGCGCCCCAGTGTAGTCCGAAACAGGGGTAGCGGACAAGCCAACACCAATCAGCAAGTCCCTGTCCGCCTTGGACGACTTGTGAGGAGCGAATGCCCGTCGTAACCTCTCTGGTTTTGCCGTGTGACCGATGAGGTGACTGGAGATCATGGAGACAGTTGAACATTCACTCGCGCTCATCAAACGGGGGACGAATGAAATCCTCCTAGAGGAGGCGTTGCGCCGCAAACTCATGCTTGGCCGCCCGCTGCGGGTAAAGGCCGGTTTCGATCCGACGGCCCCCGACCTTCATCTCGGCCACACTGTCCTGCTTAACAAACTTCGTCAGCTTCAGGATCTCGGGCACCAGATCCTGTTCTTGATCGGCGATTTCACGGGGCTGATTGGAGACCCGACCGGCAAGAGCGCGACGCGCAAGCCACTTAGCCCGGAGCAGATCAAGGACAATGCCAAGACTTATCAAGACCAGGTTTTCCGCATCCTTAATCCGGATCGAACCGAAGTCGTCTTCAACTCGAAGTGGCTGGAGCCCCTCGGCGCTGCCGGATTGGTGCAGTTGGCAGCCCAGCACACCGTTGCACGGATGCTTGAGCGCGATGATTTTGCCAAGCGCTATAAGGCGGGGCAGCCGATCGCGATCCACGAATTCCTGTATCCACTGATCCAGGGTTACGACTCGGTCGCGTTGCGCTCGGACATTGAGCTCGGTGGAACCGACCAGAAGTTCAACTTGTTGGTGGGGCGTCAGCTTCAAGAGGCTTATGGCCAGGAGCCGCAGGTCGTCATCACCGTGCCAATCTTAGAGGGGCTGGACGGCATCCAGAAAATGTCGAAATCGCTAGGTAACTACATCGGCATCACGGATCCTCCCGAGGAGATGTTCGGTAAGATCATGTCGGTGTCCGATGAGTTGATGTGGCGTTATTTCGAGCTGCTCAGTACCCGCGACTTGGCTGAGATTCAGGCTAGGCGGGACGCAGTCAGTGAAGGCGCGAATCCGCGCGACATCAAGTTCGAGCTTGGGCTCGAGCTTGTTACCCGCTTCCATGACGCGACCAAGGCCCGTGGCGCCCTCGAAGGTTTCGTGGCCCGCTTCCAGCGCGGCGCTCTGCCTGAGGATATTCCGGAGCAAACGCTGAGTGCAGGGCAAGGCAGCGCGTTGCCGATCGCTAATCTACTGAAGGCGGCCGGTCTCGTCGGCAGCACGTCCGAAGCAATCCGCCTGATCGGCCAGGGAGCCGTGCGTATCGACGGCGAACGGATCGAAGACGCGCGACTGTCTTGTACGGCTGGTAGTCGCCATGTCTACCAAGTCGGTAAGCGTCGCATCGCGCGAATCCAACTGACCGCGGAGTGATGGGTCAGGCGTCGCCGCAGAGGCGACCTGTTGAACGGGTCTTGACAGCAATCGCGGGTCCTATAGACTACGCGGCTCGCTGGGAGAAGTTGGAGCGAGGCGGCCCTGGAGGGTTGTAATGGAGCCGGGAGGGCGTGGGGTGGTGGCGAGGGAGTGCGCGACGGGGGGTTGACAAGTTCCTCGGGTGCTGTAGAATGGTCGGTCTTGGTGGAGCGACGTGTCGCGAAGTCAAGAGCAAGACGAGATCTTTAACAATCGG
>JBGSKP010000494.1:0-7313 GCA_041741175.1 Thiocapsa sp.
CGGCGGGGCATCGGCCGACAGCCATCCGATCGTCGGTGCGAGCAGCAGGATCGCCGCGATCAGTCCGACGCGCGCCAGAGCGCCGGGGCACCGGAACGAGGGTTTTCCGCCAGAAGCCATCGTCACTCCAGATTTTGAACCTGCTCGCGCATCTGCTCGATCAACACCTTCATCTCGACCGCCTCGCGGGTGACCTCGACATCGGCCGACTTGGAGCCGAGGGTGTTGGCCTCGCGATTAAGCTCCTGCATGAGAAAATCAAGGCGGCGCCCGACCGGCTCGCGGCGTTTGAGCACGTCGCGGACTTCGGCGACGTGGGCCTGCAGACGGTCCATCTCCTCGTCGACGTCCAGCCGTGCCGCGACCAGTGCCATTTCTTGCTCCAGGCGTGCGGGGTCCAGCTCGGTGCGCAGCTCGGCAAGGCGATCGGCGAGGCGTTGGCGCACGCTCGTCATCACTTCGGGCATCCGGGCGCGCACGCGTACCACGCTCTCCTGAAGGCGATCGCAGCGCTCGACCAGGAGGTATTCAAGTCGCTCGCCCTCGCGCTCGCGGGTTGCCAGCAGGGTGTCGATGGCGGTCTCCAGCAGATCCAGCGCGGCGGCGGTCACCTCATCCAGATCCCGGTCCTGCTCCTGGAGGACACCGGGCCAGCGCAGCAGCTCGAAGGGCGAGGGCTCGACGCCGCGACCGATGATGGCGCCGACCTCCTGCCCTGCGGTCAGGAGCTGCTCGACGAAGGGGCGGTTGACCCGCAGGCTGCCGGTGAGCCCGACGGCGGGGACGTAGCGCAGGTTGCAGTCGAGCTTACCGCGTTGAACCCGGGCGGCCAGGCGCGTACGCACGCTGGTTTCCAGGGCGCGCATCTCCTCGGGTAACCGCAAGTGCGGTTCGAGATAGCGGTGGTTGACGGCCCGCAGCTCCCAGGTCAGCTCGCCGAAATTCCCGGAACGCGACTCGCGCGCGAAGGCCGTCATACTCTTGATCATGGACTCGTCTCATGGGTAGTGATGTAGTGTGGATGCTGCCTGTGCGCGAGGCGCCGCAGCTCAAGGGGCACTGCAGAGGCGGGGTCACTGGGGCCGGATGCCAGGACGTTATTTTGCCTGACCCAACGGCGAAAAGCGCGACGCATGTGACGCCAGGCAGGGGGTGCCGGGCGTCTTGCGCAGAACCTGGGATCTGCCCGGCCGGACGCGGCGATCCATTGCCTTGTGTGGCATCCAGGTGCAGGATTCGCGTTCAGTTCGCAATACATGCCGCCCGCCGGGTTGCCGCTCTGACCCGAAAAAGGAGACTGACAGGAACGATCATGGCCGGCGCTCGAGAAAGCCTTCCCGCCGACACCATGCTGGGTCCTTACCGGATCGTCAACATGATGGCGCAAGGCGGTTTCAGCCTCATCTATCTGGCGTACGACGAGGACACGGGCGAAGAGGTCGTTATCAAGGAGTACATGCCGAAGAAGATCGCCCGGCGCGGCGAGGGTCGGTGCGTGATGGCCAACGAGCCGCAGCTGGTCGCGAACTTCCATCTGGGACGCAAGCTGTTTTTTCAGGAGGTCAAGGCACTCGCCTCGCTCAAACATCCTTCGATCGTCCGGGTGCTGGATTTTTTTCTTGCCAACGATACCGCCTACCTGGTGATGCCAAACGAGCGCGGTCGCAATCTCGGTGGCTACTTACATGAGCGGCGCGGCGGTTTGAGCACGACCTTTATCCTCGAGGTATTCGTCCCGATTCTAGACGCGCTGTCGTTGCTACATCGTCGCTCCATGGTTCATCTGGACGTGAAACCCGGTAACATTCATCTGCGACATGGCAACCGACCCGTACTGCTCGACCTTGGCGCCGTGCATCCGCTGGTAAGAGGCCGCACCGGCGGAGGCCATGTCATCACGGCCGGTTATTCGCCGATCGAGCAATACCTTCGGGATGGCCATGTCGGCCCCTGGAGCGATGTCTACGCTGTCGGGGCCAGCATCCGCGCCTGCATGGAGGGCTGCACGCCCGTCACGGCGCCCGAGCGTCAGAAAGAGGACACGCTGATTCCGGCAACGATGCAGCTCAAAACCCGTTATCCTCTGGAGCTGCTCAGGCTGGTCGACTGGTCGATGTCGATCGATATCGAGAAGCGCCCGCAGGATGCCGGCGAATTGCTTGTCGCCGTGCTGCAAGGCGTGGGCAAACGCCCTGATGTCGCGTCCGAGGTGCCGCCAAGCCTGGAGCCAACCGGGGCATTGCATACCCACCGACCACAGCGCTGATCCGCGTCACAGCTTCCGGCGCCTGTCCTTCCGAATCGCGATACCAACCCATATAACTTCCACAACAGGTGCCGATATGTCCGTGCGACCCTCCCGCCGCCGTGCCGACGAGCTGCGTCCGATCCGATTGACACGCGGCTTCACCCGCCATGCCGAGGGTTCGGTCCTGGTTGAGTTCGGCGAGACACGCGTCCTCTGCACGGCCAGTGTGGAAAGCCAGGTACCGCCATTCCTGAGAGGTCAGGGCAAGGGTTGGGTCACCGCCGAATACGGGATGCTCCCGCGGGCGACCGACGAACGCACCGCACGGGAGGCCGCCCGCGGTAAGCAAGGCGGGCGAACCCTGGAAATCCAGCGCCTGATCGGCCGTTCGCTGCGCGCTGCCATCGATCTGAATGCGCTGGGGGAGCGATCGATCACCTTGGATTGCGACGTCCTCCAGGCGGACGGCGGCACCCGCACCGCCTCGATCACCGGGGCCTGGGTCGCCCTGCGCGATGCGATCGACACACTGCTGACGCACGGCGAGATTGCGGCCGATCCGCTGCATACCCAGATCGCCGCCGTGTCCGTCGGGATCGTTCAGGGCGTCGCCGTGCTCGATCTCGACTACGCGGAAGACTCCGCCGCCGAAACCGACATGAATCTGGTGATGGATGGCGACGGGCGCTTTGTCGAGGTGCAGGGAACGGCCGAGGGCGTGCCCTTCAGCCGCGCCGAACTCGACGCCCTGCTGGCGATCGGGACGGCGGGCATCCGTGAGATTCAGGCCGCCCAACGCGCGGCGCTCGGCGGCGCGTAAACCGTCATCGACGCAGACGCGAACGGAACTCAGGAGAAGCGTATGAGCCTCCCGCATGCCGGCGAGTCGATCGTCCTGGCCAGCAACAACGCCGGCAAGGTCCGCGAGATCAATCAACTGCTTGAAGGCGCCCACATCAAGGCCGTGCCGCAAAACGATTTCGGGGTGGCCGACGCCGAGGAGACCGGGCTCACCTTTGTCGAGAACGCCATTCTCAAGGCGCGTCACGCGGCGCGGCTCAGCGCCCTGCCGGCGATCGCCGACGATTCGGGTCTGGAGGTCGACGCACTCGCCGGTGCACCGGGGATCTATTCGGCACGCTATGCCGGACCCGGGGCATCGGATCACGACAATCTCGTCAAGCTCCTGGCTGATCTCGATGGGCTGCCGGAGGCCGAGCGCAGCGCGCGCTTTCAGTGCGTCCTTGTCTACCTGCGCCATCCCGAGGATCCGACACCGCTGATCTGTCAGGGCACCTGGGAGGGCTCCATCCTCGCCACGCCGCGGGGCGAGCACGGCTTCGGTTACGACCCGGTATTCTGGGTGCCGACCCACGGCTGCAGCTCCGCCGAGTTGGATCCGCAGACCAAGAACAGCCTGAGCCATCGGGGTCAGGCGCTGCGCCAACTGCGGGCGCAGCTTGAAGCCGCTGTTGCCGGGCATTGAGGGATGGTGATGATGGATCCGATGAGCGACATGGCGATTGCGGCCCGTCTCGAAGCAGTCCGCGAGCGCATCTGCGCCGCCGCCGAGCGGGCGCAGCGTCCGCCCGAGAGCGTCGAGCTGCTTGCGGTGAGTAAGACCCACGGCGCCGATGCCGTCCGCGCGGCCTATGCTGCCGGTCAGCGTGCCTTCGGCGAGAGCTATGTTCAAGAGGCGATCGAGAAGATCGAGCGGCTTCGCGATCTGGACATCATCTGGCACTTCATCGGCCGGATCCAGGCCAATAAGACCCGCCAGATCGCAGGGCATTTCCATTGGGTCCACGGTCTGTCCGATCCGGGCCACGCCCGGCGCCTGAGCGCGCAGCGTCCAACCGATTTGCCTCCGCTCAACGTCTGTATTCAGGTCAATGTCAGTGGCGAGGCCAGCAAAGGCGGCGCAGAGCCCGGCGAGGTCGCGGCCCTGATCGCCGATTGTGCGGCCTTACCCGAACTGGCGGTGCGCGGACTCATGGCGCTTCCCGCGCCGGCCGACTCCGAAGATGCCCAGCGTAAGCCGTTCCGCATCCTGCGCACACTGCGTGACCGCCTGGCGACGCCGGAGCGTCCACTGGCGTGCCTGTCGATGGGCATGTCCGACGATCTGGAGGCGGCGATACTCGAAGGGGCAACCCTGGTGCGGGTGGGCACGGCAGTTTTCGGACCGCGGTCGTATAATGCGGGCTAGTCACTCCCCTTGGTCTTTGATCTTTTAGGGCTCGACATGACGACAACCAGGATTGCCTTTATCGGTGGCGGCAACATGGCCACCAGTCTGATCGCCGGTCTGATCGCCGACGGGTATGCCCCCGGGACCATCCAGGTCGCCGATCCCAACGCGGAGCGCCGCGACGCGCTCTACGCCCATTACGGCGTGCATACCTATGCCGCCAATGCGGACGCCCTCGCCGACGCCGATACCCTGGTGCTCTGCGTGAAGCCGCAGCTGGCCGCGCAGGTCTGTAGCGAGATCGCCGGGTCCGTCGCGGTGCGCAATCCGCTCGTGATCTCGGTGATGGCCGGTGTGCCCGAGCAGGCTCTGCAGCGATGGCTGGGAAGCGCGTTGCCGATCGTCCGGGCCATGCCCAATACGCCGGCTATGGTTCAGACGGGCGCGATCGGACTGCATGCAAGCCCAGAAGTTGGCGAGGAGGGTCGCAATCGCGCCGAGACCATCCTGCGCGCGGTTGGTTTAACCCGCTGGGTGGAGAGCGAAGCGCAGATCGATGCGGTCACCGCCATTTCAGGGAGCGGCCCGGCCTATTTCTTTCTCTTTATGGAGGCATTGGAAGAGGCCGGCATCGCGTTGGGCCTGGATGCCGAGACGGCGCGGCTGCTCACCATTCAGACCGCCCTGGGTGCGGCGAAGATGGCCGTGGAGAGCGAGGATCCACCCGGACGTCTGCGCGAGCGGGTCACCTCGCCCGGCGGGACGACCGAGCGTGCACTCGAGCACCTGCTCAAGGCCGATCTGCACGCCCTGATGAAGCGCGCCGCCCATGCAGCACACGATCGTGCCGTTGAAATCTCTCGGAGCCTGTCGGAGCAAGCATGAGCGCGTCCTATCTGACCAACCCGGCCGTTTTCCTGATCCAGACCCTGTTCGGGCTCTATATCACGCTGGTCGCCATCCGCTTCCTGCTGCAATGGGCGCGGGCGGATTTCTACAACCCCATCTCGCAGTTTGTGGTGAAGCTCACGTCGCCGGTGCTACGGCCGCTGCGGCAGGTCATTCCGGGTTATGCGGGCATGGATCTCGCCGCCCTGGTGCTGGCCTGGTTCCTCAAATCAATCGAGCTGGGACTGCTCGTGCTCGTGCTGGGTCTGAACGCATCGTTATTCGGCGCGCTGGGCTGGGCGGTGCCCGCCGTCGTCGAACTCTTCCTCAACATCTTTCTGTTTGCGATCCTGATCCGGGTGATCCTCAGCTGGGTGAATCCCGATCCTTACAATCCGGCGGTCTCGCTCCTGACGCGGATCACGGATCCCATCATGCGCCCGGCGCAGCGTCTGATTCAGCCGATCGGCGGGATCGACCTCTCGCCCATGGCGGTCATGATCGGCCTGATCCTGCTTGAGATGCTTCTGGTTCCGCCGCTCAAATGGTTGGTCGGGAGCCCCTTCTGAGCCCAGGCGAACCGACCGTCACGCCGCATGAGCTGGTATCGATGGAACGGCAGGGATCTGGAGCTTGCACTGCGCGTGAAACCACGCGCACCCAAGGATGCCTTCATCGGACTGGATGGCGACTACTATCGGGTCGCCATCAAGGCCCCTCCGGTCGAAGGGAAGGGCAATCTGGCACTGCGTCGCTTCATCGCCGATGCGTTCGGTGTATCGCTCTCCAGGGTCACCCTGATCGGCGGCGAGCAGGCCAGATACAAGCGGCTGCGTATCCAGGGTCCGCGGCTGTTTCCGATTCCGGTCGATCAGGCCGCGCACCCCGACTGACTTGCCGTGACTTTGGCCAATCCCGCCTTCGCGCGTACCCGGCAGAGCGGGCCGCATGCGCTCTGGACGTGCAGGTCAGATTCCGCACTGCGTCTACTGCAGCGGTTGTTGATTCATCCAAGTCCGAGCCCACGTGTTGAGGATGCAGGTCCCACCGGACGCGGTTCAACCCACTCGCCAAACGAGGCGCCACACGAGGTTTCACCATGATCATCCAACGCACACTCGGAGTCATCATCGCCGCCGGGCTGCTCTTCGCCCACACCGCCCGGGCGGAAGGGCCGGTCGTGGTGGGCGACTACAGCATCTACTACAACGCCATGACGGCCGAGATGCTCGACCCCGACATTGCCAGCCTCTACAAGATTCAACGCAGCAAGCTCAACGGCCTGCTCAGTGTCACAGTTGTGAAGCCCACCCCCGAGGGTGTGCGGCAAAACCTGCCCGCACGGGTTGAGGCCAGCGCCCGGACCGGCGACGGGCCGGCGGGCATGATACCGATGCGCGAGATCCGCGTCGGTGATGGCGTCTCCTATGTCGGCCAGTTTCCGATCGCGAACCTGCAGGTCGTCGATTTCGCGATCCAGGTGACCCCGCCGGGGAACGCGGAGCCCACGGCGATCGAGCTGCAGCAGCAGTTCTTTACGGATTAAACCGCGTCTCCTCGAGACAGGTGAGGTTTTGCTTGAATTAGATGGATACGGTCGCCGACAAACCTTTCAGATGACGCGGTTTAATAGCGGTTTAACGGAGTTGCCAGAGGGCGTGGACTCCGAAGCCGATGACCAGTAGACCGGCGACCTGTTTGACCCAGGCACGCTCGGAGAGGCGTGCGGCGGCACCGGCCAGGAAGCCGATGCCGAGTAGATTCGGCAGGGTTCCGGCGCCGAAGGCAAGCATGACGAGTGCGCCCTCCAGTACGCTGCCGGTGGCGACCGCGGTGATGAGGACGCTGTAGACCAGTCCACAGGGGATCCAGGCCCACAGATAGCCAAGGGCCGCGGCTTGCGGCAGGCTGCGGACCGGCAAAACGCGCCGACCCAAGGGCTCCAGACGCCGCCAGAGGACGGCGCCCGCGCGCTCGACCACGGCG
>JBGSKP010000495.1:0-1712 GCA_041741175.1 Thiocapsa sp.
TGTCGCTGTCCACTCGCGCATCTCCACGCACCGTCGACCCGAAGAGCGCCAGTTCGGCGACACCGAATCGCCGAGCTAGATCTGCCTTGTGCTCGGCCAGAAGCTTCAGAGCTTGGTCTCGATTCACTTCATATACCCGTACGGTGGGAGCAAGAGCTCGATTTCGCGCCTGAGGAGCTTTGACTGGATCAAAATCCGCTGTAGCAAGGCTAACATAGACTCCCTGGGTCGTGATGACCTGACGTGACGCTGATTTCCATGGCATAGACACGAAAATGTTTCGCAAGACCGGCTTCACGCAACATGCCTAAGCCGACATCGACAACCGACCGCCCCGACAGCAAAGATGTCGAGCTGGCGCGGTTGCGGGCGCAGAACGCCGAGCAGGCGAGACCGTTCGCCGAGCTGCTCCGACGCCTCCGCGAGCTGGAAGCGCGCTGGGCCAAGGACAGCCACAACTCCGACAAGCCCCCGTCGTCGGACCCACCGTTGAAAAAGCCGCCTCCGCGCTCGCGCCGGGAGCGCAGCGGCAACAAGCCCGGTGGTCAGAAGGATCATCAGGAGGCTGCCCGAGCGCTGGTCGAGGATCCCGAGCACCGGCTCATCCTGCCCCTGGAGGGGCGTTGCAGCTGTGGATGCGAATGCGCCGAGCTGGCCATTAACATCCGCTCGCCCGAAGGCGTCGCGGCCTTCGCCACGATACGCTCCTATCTGTCCACCCTGCGCAAGCAGTCGATCGATCTCTGTCCGGCCCTGGTGATGACCTTCCGGGGAACTCCTGCGATGCCGCGCTTGCCATGAGGCAGTTGGCGACCTGAACAGTAACCCCCGCGGTTCGTTGCGGCGGATCTATCTGGATCTATCTAAGGACTGCAAGCCAGACTCTTCCGCTACAGGGCGATCAGACTTGTCACCCATGTTCCCGTGGCTAGTCGCTGTTTGGCCCAGGTCGCATATCGAACAATCGGCGACTTACCAGATTCATCGATCAGAACCGCAGGACACGGCACCATGGAAACGACGACCTTATCGAGCAAATATCGGCTCGTCTTGCCAAAGGCGATCCCCCGGTCACTGAACCTCAAGCTAAGGCAGCGGTTCATGGTGCGCGCAAGTGAGTGCGGGATCGAGCTGGTCCCATGCGAGCCAGTGTCCGCACTGCGCAGTTTTCTGGAGGGGGCCGATACCGATCTGGACGACATCCGCACCTGGGAAGAGCGGGTATGAACCTGCTCGATTCCTCCGGCTGGATGGAATATTTCGCCAACGGTTACAACGTGGAGCACTTTGCCCCGGTGGCGAGCGAGTTTGTTCCGGGCAGTCCTGGCAGAGCATTCCGGCGACCGATACCGCTGTTGATGCGGCTCGGATCCACCGCATCTGATGGGCTGATCCGTCATCCTCGCCGTTGCACCGGAACGGCGCGAACGACACAACGCACAACGCGATTCAGAGGCAAATTCATGCAGTCATCTATTTGCCGCCGACTTGCCGGCATGTCCTTCCTCGCCCTTGCCTTTGGCTTTGTCCTCCCCAGCACCCTCCTCGCGCATGACGATGCCACGCTGGACGCGATGTCGTCCCCGAACGGCGGTCAGGTCCGCATGGCCGGGCCTTATCACTTCGAGCTGGTGCTGGGCGAGAACGCCGTGAGCGTCCTGCTCACCGACCACGGCAACGCGCCCGTATCGAGCGACGGCGTCGGCGGCAAC
>JBGSKP010000496.1:0-10432 GCA_041741175.1 Thiocapsa sp.
AGCAGCCGTTGAAAGGCCGGGCGGGCGATCTCGGGCAACACCCGTTCGGCAAAGACGATCCCGGTGGCCTTGCTGCGATCCAGCCCCAGGACACGCTCGGCCGCCGGGTTGAGCTCGATGATCCGACCGCTGTGATCGAGCGTGACGATGGCATCCAGGGACGCCTCCATGACGGCGGCCTTGAGCGCCTCGCTCTCGCGCATCTCGGCCTGATGCTTGACGCTCATCTCCTCGCGCGCCCGCAGCACCAGGTATGTGAAATGCTGGATCCACTCCTCAAGCAGGAGGAGCTGGTTGCCGTCCTGATGAAAGCCCGGCTCGGGGATGCCGAGCGCGCGCTGCGAAAAACGCGTCATACGTTTGAGCACGGCATTCAAACGCGAGGACACCAGATAAATGACCGCCGTGAACACCAGGATGTACACGACGGCGGCGATCCCGCGCTGGCGGCGCTCGAGGATTCGCACATGGCGCGACATCTTCTCCACCGACGTCTGCGGAACAAAGGTAGCGAACAGGATATGGGAGTCCGTGCCCTCGTAGTCCGGCATGGACTGGGACGTGACCAGATAACTGTCCGCCCAATCGGTGAGGCGTGTTCCGGGCACCAGCAGATCCGAGTCGACACTGGCGATGATCCGCTGATCCTCGCTGTCCACCAGGGCGACGGCGGCGCGCCCGACATAGACACCCCGCTGGGACGAGGCCAGAAAGGCATCGTTGATCGGCACCAGAACGACCAGATAGCCCATCGCAGCGCCGTCGTCGTCCTCGACAACATCGCTGCCGAGAAAGTAGAGTTTTTCGCCAAACCGCTCGATCACCGAGCGAGCCTCGCGCCGGTTGAGCAGCCGTTCGGGAATCACGGCCGCGATCTCCTCGGGGAGCGGATCGCGGCCGGCCTGGAAGACCTCGCGGACCCGACCCTGTTGATCGGCCAGCAAGACATGGCTGGGAGCACTCAGCGCCTCGTGCTCGACGAACTCGGGCAGCCAGCGCGGGCGAACCGATTTGTAGACGACCGGCGCAACCGGGCCGTTGCCTGCCCAAACGAGCGGCTCCAGATGCTCCGACAGGCGCCGATGATTGGCGAGCAAGCGGGTCGTGGCGGCATAATTGGCCACATAGCGGTCGAATCGGATCAGACTCTCGCGGGCACGCTGCTCGAGCTGCGCCTGAAGCTCTTGGTCGAAGATCTTATCGACCTGGCGACTCTGGATCTGATCCAGGAGGCTCCAGACCGCCAGTCCGGCGACCAGACCGATCAGAATCGCGATCAGCGGCATGGGGACGTGCCGCAACAGCCGAAACAGAATCGGTTTGACGGCGATCCGCGTTAAACCGCGTCCGGCCTGTCGCACGCAACGTAAGCGCAAGGTCCATACCGAGAGGATGTCTCGAATCTGATTCTTGACGCGGTTGAAGTCAATGCTGTTCAGCGACTGGAGCCTCATCTGATGTGACGGTGATTGAGCAGCGAAACCGCGTTCAGCCCAAAGCGGGGCAGTGGACTCCAAACACACATCAACGTGCTGATCCGGATGCCGATCCGTCCATCGGGAGCAGCCTCGGGCACATTCCGCCAGTTTTCACCGGATTCAACCAGACTCCGCCGGACCCCGGATGGCGGCAACTCTATCCTAAGCAGGTGTACACGATGGACCTCGATATCAGTTTTGCCAAAACCCCCAACCTGCTGCGGCGCATCGGTGCGCTTATCTACGACAGCGTGCTCCTGCTCGGCGTTCTCATGCTTGCCGTGATGCTCGTGGTCGTCCCCTATGGACTGCTCACCGGGGGCTCGCCGGACGAAAACCCCATCCTGCTCGTGCTCATGCAGGCTTATCTGCTCGCCGTGATCTGCGGATTCTACGTCTTCTTCTGGACACACGGCGGTCAGACGCTGGGCATGCGCGCGTGGCGATTTCGCGCAATCCGGGAGGACGGCTACACGCTCGACACGCGCGACGCAATGCGGCGCTTCGCCTGGGCCGCACTGAGCCTGCTGCCCGCCGGGCTGGGTCTGCTGTGGTGCCTGATCGATCGCGATGGCCTCGCCTGGCACGATCGCCGGTCCGGAACCCGGCTGGTCATGCTTCAGCCGACCGGGAAAACCCGCTGAGCCGACCGAGGTGCAGCTGAATCCACGGGTTAACCGACGCGACGCAACAGCAGCAGTGCGCCCAGCAGGAACAGCAACGGCGGCATCAACGCAGCGACCAAGGCATCCAGCCCGAAGAGCAGCGCAACGAAGGCGAAGGTGCGGCTGACCAGATAATAGAGGATGCCGATCAGGACACCGACGAAGATCCGAGGGCCAAGCCCGGTGGTCCGTGCCGAGCCGAGAAGGATCGGGATCGCCACAAAGATCATCGAGAGGGTCAACACCGGATGCAGAACCTTACCCCAGAATGCGACCTCGTAGGCCCCCGCCTCCTGCTTGTTCAGCGCCATGAAGCGAATGTATTTGTACAGCCCCCAGACCGGAAGCATCTGCGGATCCACAACGATCACTTTCAGGAGCCCCGGATCCAGCATGGAGTCCCATTCGGCCTGTTCCACTCGCTCGACCTCGACCCCCTCTGCGCTCACCCGGCTGCGAGCAATGTCCTCAAGCATCCAACCCGCGTCGCTGTAACGCGCACCGGCGGCATGCGTCGTCACCAAGGTACCGGCATCGGGGTCGATCTGATAGATAAAGATATCGCGCACACGGGTCGGCGAGGCGATCTCGCGGATGTTGACATAGGCCCGATCATCAATGGCCCAGAATCCGTAAGGGGTTTGCTGCGCCACATCGCCGGACAGCGCCTGGCGTCGCAGCTCAAGACCACGTTGCTCGGCCACCGGCGCGATAACCTCGCCCAAAGCGATCGCGAGCACCGCCAGCAGAAGACCGCCCATGAGACTCGCCCGGATAATCTGCGCCACCGAGACCCCGGCGGCGCGCATCGCCACCAGCTCGGAGCGACTCGCCAAGGCACCGAGCCCGATCAGGGCGCCGATCAGCGTCGCAATGGGAAACACCTGATAGGCATATCGCGGCAGACTCAAGACCATGAAGAGGATGGCATCGGCAAGCCCGTAGCCGTCGACCCCGACGGCATCGATCTCCTCGGCGAGGATGAAAAAGCCCAGCAGCGGCAGCAGGATTCCGAGGGTCAGCAGGGTGCCGCCGATCACCGCACCCGCGAGATAGCGTTCAAGGATGATCACCGTGCAAGACCTCGCGAGAAGGCGACGGCGCGCATGCGTCCGCGCCCCATTCGAACAGACGACTCGTCCGGGCGAGCCAGAGCCAGATCAGGACCGGTCGACAGCACAGCCGCACGGCCGCACCTTTCGACGGCGCGGCCTCTTCCGGTAGACTCGTCACACGTCATCACAACACCCGTCCGTAGGCCGTCGGCCATGCGCCGCGGCGCACGGCCGATACCCCGGATCCGCCATCCCTCAGGAGCCCGACGATGGAATTCAGAATCAAGACCGGTGAGATTGCTCAACAGAAAACACCCTGTATCCTGATCGGGATCTTTGAAGGGCGCAAGCTCGTCGGCCCGGCCGAGACGCTCGACATCGCCACCGGCGGGCGTATCGGCGAACTCCTTAAGAAAGGCGACATGGACGGCCATCTCGGCGGCACGCTCATGCTCTACGATCTCCCCAATCTGGTCAGCGATCGGGTCTTGATCCTGGGGTGCGGCAAGCATAAGGAGTTTGGCCGCGACAATTACCGCAAGGCACTGGCCGCCGCGGTGACAGCACTCCAACAGACGCACGCCGGCGCCGCACTCTGTACCCTGCCAGCCTTGAGCCCCACGGGGCTCGACCTCTACGCGGCCGTGCGCGATCTGGTGACGACGGCGATGGACAAGACCTATCGCTATACCCGGACCAAGACCGAGGACAAGCAGGCGCCCAAAACGCCGCTGAAAAAACTCGACGTCTGGATCTCCGATCAGGCCAACCAACCAACCGCCGAGTCGGCGATCAAGCACGGCAGCGCCATCGGTGCCGGTGTCGCCCTCGCCAGGGAGCTCGGCAACCTCCCGGGCAACCTCTGCACGCCGACCTATCTGGCCGACCAAGCCATCGAGCTTGGCCAGCAGTATGACCGACTCGAAACCGAGATCCTCGAAGAAGCCGATATGGAGGCGCTGAAAATGAGCGCGCTCCTGTCGGTCTCGCGTGGCAGTCGCCAACCGGCCAAGCTCATCGTCATGCACTACAAAGGCGGCGAGCCCGACGCCAAGCCGGTCGTGTTGGTCGGCAAGGGACTGACCTTCGACACCGGCGGCGTCTCGATCAAACCGGCGGCCGACATGGACGAGATGAAATACGACATGTGCGGCGGCGCCGGGGTCATCGGCACCATGCTCGCGGCGTGCGAGCTGGACCTGCCCATCAATCTGGTCGGCGTTGTCCCCTCCTCGGAGAACATGCCGGACGGCGACGCCAACAAGCCCGGCGACATCGTCACCAGCATGTCCGGTCAGACCATCGAGATACTCAACACCGACGCCGAGGGTCGACTGATTCTCTGCGATGCACTCACCTACAGCGAACGCTTTAAACCCGAGCTGGTAATCGATCTGGCGACGCTGACAGGCGCCTGCGTGATCGCGCTGGGCAAACATGCCACCGGGCTCTTCTGCGTCGACGATCACCTCGCCCAAGAGATCATCGAGGCCGGCCAGGCCGCCGCCGACCGCGCCTGGCGGATGCCGCTCTGGGATGACTATCAACAGCAGCTTGATACCAACTTCGCCGATATGGCCAACGTTGGTGGACGCGAGGCCGGCGCCGTCACCGCCGCCTGCTTCCTGGCGCGCTACACCAAGGCCTACCGCTGGGCACACCTGGATATCGCCGGCACCGCCTGGCTCAGCGGCAAGGAAAAAGGCGCCACCGGACGCCCGGTCGCCTTACTGACCCAGCTCCTGCTCAAACGCAGCGGTCAGCACTGAACGGCGTCCGGCGGGACATGCGATCCTTCCGCGTGAAGCCGGCCCGTCGGTCACCAGCCACCGACACAGCAGACGCCGTTCAGGCGTTTTATTTTTGACAACTCAACCGCGTCAGGGATGACGCCTCACGGACCCTCGACGCTGCGAAGCCGAGTCAAACCGCGCATGAACAACCGGACGCGGTTTAGAGCCCCTTGATAAGCTCGCGCAGTCGATTCGGATTCGGCAGACCTCGGACGATCATCTCGGGCGCATCGCCGGAGGTAAACACCTTGATGTCTCCGGCATTGAGGATGCGCTGCAGCAGGCTCTGATGGAGGCGAATGGTGCGCACCGAGGTCAGCTTGATCTCGGTGTAGCTTTTGTTCAGCAGGCCATGGGTCCAGACCAGCTCGTCGCCCCGGATCATGAGTCGATCGGATTGCGCCGATAACCACCAGACGAGCAATTGCAGCGCAGCGAGTCCGGCAACCACCAGACCGGCCACCGTCAGGGTCATGGCGTCGAGCGGAACGGGCAAGGCAACCGGCAGCCAGCCCTGACCGATCAGGGCGAGCAGGAACCCCGCCAGCACCAGCCCGAACATGAAGGGCGTCGAAAAAGGACGAATCCGCACCATCGAGGGATGGGCGTCATACAGGATCTCGGGCATCGGTATCTCCGCTGACTTCGCCTGAAGGATCCGCCGACGTGTCACGCCGGCGCGTTCGATGGCGAGTGACCGAGATCACCCGCGACGAGCATGGGTACTATACCGACAGGCGCGGGAGATTTCGCTCGATTCAGAGGCAGCGCCGACCCGCGATCACCCGCGATCACCCGAGTTCACCCGAGATCGTCCCAACGGCTGCCCGACGTCTGCGCAGCGCACCCGCACGCCAAGACCCGAAACGGGCCGTTGATCCGCCAAGGCGGACGGCGCACAGGATTTTCTCCGCTCAGGATCTGGATACGACCCCCGTTATTCGCCCCACGGCGGATCATCCGATCACCCTTTTTTTCTATTTTCTCTGCACGCTTCGCGCCTTTGCCATTCTGATCGAGCTATACTGAGAAGCGCTGAACACAGATCTCAGACGGATTGACATCCGTCACTCTCATTTGGTGTCCTAATGAAAAGTCAGATGAATTGGTTCCGACTGGTACTGGCAGGCGCAGCAGCCGTCGGTATCGGTTTGGCTCAAGCGGATGAAGTCACTGGTTTCACTCTCGGTGACCGCGCATGGGTGGACCAGCAGACCTTTATCAACAGCGGAGCGCGCTGCGGAACAAAGCCTCCAAATCAGGAGGAGATGGCGCTGGTGGAGGAGAACTTGCGAAGGCTCCAGCATCGCTTCGCCGGCTCCAAGCCAAGAACCGGCTCTATTTCAATACCCGTCTATTTCCATGTCATTCGCAAAGGTCGGATCGCTTCCGATGGCAACGTGACCTTGAAACAGATTCAGAGTCAAATTGCGGTTTTAAACGACAGTTACGGCGGAGCGACAGGGGGAGCAGCGACGGCTTTCCGTTTTCAACTTGCTGGGATTGATACGACAACGAATCGTAAATGGTTCACGATGACGTGGGGATCGGTCGCTGAAAAGAGCGCGAAAAAGCGATTGCGGAAAGGTGGTCGGGATGCCCTGAATATTTATACGGCAAGACCTGGTGATGGAATTCTTGGTTGGGCTAGTTTTCCTTGGCAGTATGATGAATCTCCTGAGAACGACGGCGTCGTTCTGCTCTATTCATCACTGCCTGCCGGCGATGCCGCACCCTATAACCTGGGGGATACCGCAACGCATGAAGTAGGCCACTGGCTGGGGCTCTATCATACGTTTCACGAGGGCTGCTCCGGTGGCGATCTTGTTAAAGACACGCCGGCGGAGAACTCGCCCGCCTTCGGTTGTCCGGTCGGCAGAAATTCCTGTAAAGCCACGCCTGGTCTGGATCCGATCAACAATTTTATGGATTATTCCGATGACGCCTGCATGGACAACTTTACGCCTAACCAAGGGCAGCGTATGTACAACATACATACGCTATGGCGCTAGCCGCCGTCTCAGTCGCAGCTTTGGCTCGTCATACCGGCGACATGAACCCCATCTCGCTGCTGCGCGTCTCGTCCGGCCCGGTCCGTTCGCGCCTGATTCGCGACCTCGTGCTGTTGATCCTCTTTACCGTCGGGTTGTTGGTGGCGATCAATATTCCGTTCATCAATATCATCAAAGAGAATCTAGCTGAAAGCCGTATCGACGGCGCCACGACCCTGGTCCGCGACGAGGTACGCGCCCTGGTTCTGCCGGTCGAGCAGCAACTCTTGATCATTCGCGACGGCCTGGCCAGTGCCGGCTTGACTCCGCGTGACGAGCAGGAACTGACGCAACGTCTCGTCCCGATTATGGCGCGCATGACTCAGATTGCGGGTGCGGTCGACGCCTCCGCGGACGGTGCCGACTATTTCATCCGCCGCGACGGGGCCGGCTGGTTGACACAGATCGGCGATGCCGAACCCGCCCGTCGACTGGCGGAGGGACTGTTGCATTTCCACAGCTCGGGGGTCGAGTGGTGGGGCGGCTTTCGGCCGCTGACCGAGGACCTGTCCAGCGCCTGGTCGGGGGTTGCGCTGCCGGTCTCCGAAACCCTTTGGATTGGCGGCAGATAAGTTCGAGAACGAAGAGAAATGCCGCCTGCATTTCAAGAATTTGTTAAACCAGTACCTCGGGGCAGAATATACGCGGTTCGTACGATTCGACCTTTACAGTCTACAGAACCTGCGCATTGGGGCAGTGGATTGCGAGCGGGCCGACACGCCTGCGTTCCTACAAGACGATAAGCACCGGAAGCTGTTTATGATCCGCAACGGCCCCTCGAACATCGAGCTCTCTATCAGCCGGGCGCTGAAATACATCCGGAGCCGATTCTAAAACCCATCAAGCTACCCGAAACGGGACCACTCCAATCCCGCGGCTGACCGAGCGCCTTGATGTCCAGGAGCGATGATCTGTGTGTTGTTTCGCTTCGGTACCGCGTCTCGCCGAAGCCCTAACCTGCGGCGGGCTCAGCACCCGCCGCAGGCAACGACGCCAACGAACGCGGGTTTTCGACGACCGGATCTTAGAGCTGGAGCGTCGCCGCCGGGAAGGCAGCGGAGTCGCCGGTGTCTTTCTTCTTATCCTTGGTGCAGCCTTCGCCGGCCTGAGCCGTGATCAGGGAGCCGGCGACCAGCATCGCGCCGAGCAGCAGTGCGGTAGCGAGTGTGGAGTAACGAATCGACATGCTTAGTTCCTCGATCTGGTTGGAAAACGTGGATGAAGCGTCACGGTAGCGACCGCCCCACCCGACGGGTAGGAGATAGGGGCAGCTCATCCGGGCACAAGCCCCCGTCAACGGCGGATGTGACGACCATGGGGATTGAGATCATGGGGGATTTCACGCACTCTTGAGGCTCGGGGCGAGAGCTGGACAGTGCGAACCGATCGGTCGAGGCTCGGCCTGATCCGCCGCTCGCCGCGATGGATCACACCGGATCCGGCGTCTTCACGCCAGCTCCCGATCGAGTCGTCACCGGTGCGTCGAGAGATGAAGACACAGCGGGCTTCCGCGTTGCCGGATCCGGTCGAGCTGGCCGGAATCAGTCGCACCCTCGCCGAGACGGCCCGCGACACAGCCGCTGGCCGGGACGCGCATCCAAGACCCTGAGCCCCAACACCGTGAGCCCAGAAACCGATGTTTGATCCAAGTCCCCGACGGGATCTGATCCGTCTGCGCGGTGTGCGCCAGAACAACCTCAAGGACATCGATCTCGACCTGCCGCTCAACGCGCTGATCGTCGTGACCGGGGTCTCGGGCTCCGGCAAGTCGTCGCTCGCCTTCGACACACTCTATGCCGAGGGCCAGCGGCGCTACGTCGAGACCTTCTCGCCCTACGCGCGTCAGTTCCTCGATCGGATGGACCGACCGGCGGCCGATCGCATCGAGGGCATCCCGCCCGCGATCGCCATCGACCAGACCAATCCGGTGCGGACCTCGCGCTCCACCGTCGGCACCATGACGGAGCTGAACGATCACCTGAAGCTCCTTTTCGCCCGCACTGCCCGGCTCTTCTGTCGGGGTTGCGGCCGGGAGGTCCAACGCGACACGCCCGAGGGGATTTGGGAGTATCTGGTCGCACTCCCCGAGGCCGCCGACCGAAACGTCTCGATCGCCTTCGGCGTGCCGGTGCCGGCATCGCTGGACGTCGAGGCGGTCAAGACACTGCTCGCCCAGCAGGGCTATGTCCGGATCCTGTCGGAGGACGCGACCGCCATCGAGGTGATCCAGGACCGGCTGCGTCTGACCGCCGAGCACCGAGGCCGCGCGATCGAGGCGTTGGAGACCGCACTGGCCCGCGGTCACGGGCGCATCCGGGTCTATCCGCTCGACGCCGATCGGCAGCCAGGCCCGCCCTGGCGCTTCTCGGCCGATCTTCATTGCGCCGACTGCGACATCGGCTATGCGGATCCGACACCGAGCCGCTTCTCCTTCAACTCGCCCGTCGGCGCCTGTCCGACCTGTCGCGGTTTCGGGCGCACCATCGGGATCGACTGGTCGCTGGTCGTCCCGGATCCCTCGAAATCCCTGCTCGAAGGCGCGATCAAGCCCATCCAGTCCGACAGCTATTCGGAGATCCAGGAAGACCTGATGGGTTTCGCGCACCGTCGCGGCATCCCGACCGATCTGCCCTGGCGCGACCTCACGGATGCCGATCGCGCCTGGATCATCGAAGGCGACGGCGAGTGGGAGGCCGGGGTCTGGTACGGGTTGCGCCGCTTCTTCGCCTGGCTCGAAGGGCGCAGCTACAAGATGCATGTGCGCGTGCTGCTTTCGCGCTACCGCGCCTACGATGTCTGCACGGCCTGCGACGGGGCCAGACTGACCGACGAGGCGCTGGATTGGCGGGTCGGGGACAAGGCACTCGCTGATCGCACCCTGCCGCCCGAGCGCCGCTTCCGGCACGGGTGCATCGGGATGGACGAGGCGACCTGGCACGCACTCCCCGGTCTCTGCATCCATGACCTGATGCGCCTGCCCTTGAGCGCGTGCCGAGACTTCTGCGATGCGCTGCCGCTGGACCCGGCGCTGGATCTGCTGATCGACGGCATCCGCTCACGCCTGCGTTATCTCTGCGAGGTCGGGCTGGGCTATCTCACCCTGGACCGCCAGTCGCGCACCCTCTCGGGCGGCGAGGTGCAGCGCATCAACCTGACCACGGCGCTCGGCAGCACCTTGGTCAACGCGCTCTTCGTGCTGGACGAGCCCAGTATCGGCCTGCATCCGCGCGACATGGATCGGATCGTGGCCATCCTGCGGCGCCTGCGCGACCAGGGCAACACGCTGGTGGTCGTCGAGCACGACCCGCAGGTGATGTGGGCCGCCGATCGGATCATCGACATCGGCCCCGGACCGGGCGAGCAAGGCGGGCGCATCCTCTTCGAGGGGCC
>JBGSKP010000497.1:0-17459 GCA_041741175.1 Thiocapsa sp.
GCGAAGAGCGCGAGGACCAGCGAGAAGCCGACGGCGGCACCGAACCCGTACAGCGTCGCCTCGACGAGGGTGCGTTCGGCCTGGAGGTTGAGCAGGGCGACGCCGAGTACGGCGCAGTTGGTCGTGATCAGCGGCAGGAAGATCCCCAGCACCTGATAAAGCAGTGGGCTGGTCTTGCGCATGATGGTCTCGGTGAACTGCACCACCGCCGCGATGACGACGATGAAGGCGATGATGCGCAGATACTCGATGCCGAGCGGCACCAGCAGATAGGCATTCACCAGCCAGGAGGTGATCGAGGAGAGCGTCATGACAAAGGTCGTGGCGAGCCCCATACCCGCAGCGGTCTCGAGCTTCTTCGAGACCCCCATGAAGGGACAGAGTCCGAGAAATTTGACCAGCACGAAGTTGTTGACCAACACGGTACCGATCAGTATGAGCGCGTATTCAGTCATGCTCTCTTTCAGGTGCGGGCGAACGCCGAATGTGCGACAACGCGCGGCGTCGCGGCTTGGAGCGCCGCGTCGGCTGCGAATTGCTGCAAGCGCGAAATCGCCGAAGGATACGCCTCAGGGGCCGGTCGGGACAACACTGCGGGAGAAGGGTTTTGGCGTGACCCTCTTGTGGTTCCGTCACGGCGTCGCGCGCGCAGACGCCTCGCGGTCCGATTCATTTCACCCGCATCCCCGGTTCCGCGCCCGCATCGGGGCTGAGGATGAAGATGTCCTTCCCGCCGGGGCCGGCGGCCAGCACCATGCCATCGGAGAGGCCGAAGCGCATCTTGCGTGGCGCCAGATTGGCGACCATCAGGGTCAGTCGGCCTTCCAGATCGCTCGGGTCGTAGGCCGAGCGGATGCCGGCAAAGACCGTGCGCATCGCCCCGCCAAGGTCCAGCTCGAGCCGCAGGAGCTTGTCGGCGCCGTCGACCAGGCTGGCGCGATGGATGCGGGCGACGCGCAGATCCAGCTTGGCGAAGGTCTCGAAGTCGATCGACTCGCCGATCGGGTCGCGCGCCAGATGCGGGTTGACCGGCTCAGTGTTGGCCCGATCCGCTTCGGCCGCTGTCGCGGTCGCTGCGCTTAAGTCTTCCTTCGACGCCTCCAGCATCGCCTCGATCTGGGCAGGCTCGACGCGCGTCATCAGCGGCTTGAAGGGGGCGATGTCGTGATCACGCAGGGGTTCGGCGATTGCCGCCCAGGTGAGCGGCTCGATCCGCAGAAAGTGTTCCGCATCACAGGCTGTGCCGGGAAGGATGGGGCGCAGATAGCCGATCAGAACCCGGAAGAGGTTGAGGCCCATTGAGCAGACGGCTTGAAGGTCGCCCTCCCGAGCTGGGTCTTTGGCGATCACCCAGGGTGCCTGCTCGTCGATATACTGGTTCGCGCGGTCGGCCAGGGCCATGATCTCGCGCACCGCGCGGCTGAATTCGCGCCCCTCGTAGGCGGCGGCGATGGATTCGCCGGCCTGCACGAAGACGCCGAAGAGTGGCGCATCGGCGAGGGTTGCCGAGAGTCTGCCGGCAAACCGCTTGGTGATGAATCCCGCGCTGCGGCTGGCGATGTTGACGACCTTGCCGACCAGGTCCGAGTTCACGCGCGCGGTGAAGTCCTGCAGGTTGAGGTCGATATCGTCGACGCCCGGCCCGAGCTTGGCGCAGAAGTAGTAGCGCAGATACTCGGGATTGAGGTGCTCCAGATAGGTGCGGGCCTTGATGAATGTGCCGCGCGACTTGGACATCTTCTGACCGTCGACCGTGAGGAAGCCGTGGGCGAAGACGGCGCTCGGGGTGCGGAAATCCGCGCCATGGAGCATGGCGGGCCAGAACAGGGCATGGAAATAGATGATGTCCTTGCCGATGAAGTGATAGAGCTCGGCGCTGGATCCGTCCGCCCAGAACCGGTCGAAATCCAGTTCGGCTGCGCGTCCGCGCGCGCTGTCGCAGAGATGGCGAAAGCTCGCCATATAGCCGATCGGTGCGTCAAGCCAGACGTAGAAGAATTTGCCCGGATGGTCCGGGATCTCGAAGCCGAAGTAGGGCGCATCGCGCGAGATGTCCCATTCCTGAAGACCGGCGGAGAACCACTCGTCGAGCTTGTTTGCCACTTGCGGCTGGAGTCCGCCGCCGCGCGTCCAGGCTCTGAGCATTGGTTCGAAGTCGCCGAGGCGGAAGAAATAATGGTCGGATTCGCGTTGCTCGGGCACCGCGCCGGAGACCGCCGAGCGCGGGTTTTTCAGCTCGTTCGGTGAGTAGCTGGCCCCGCAGACCTCGCAGTTGTCGCCATACTGATCCGGTGCGCCGCATTTGGGACACTCGCCCTTGATGAATCGATCGGGCAGAAACATCTGCTCGATCGGGTCATACGCTTGGGTGATGGTCCGCTTGCTGATGTGGCCCTTATCGCGATTGCGTTCATAGATGAGGTTGGCGAAATAGCGGTTTTCATCCGAGTGCGTCGAGTGGTAGTGGTCGAACCCAACGCGGAAATCGGCGAAATCCGCCTGGTGTTCCGCAGCGACCCGTGCGATCAGCGCCTCGGGGGTGATGCCCTCCTGGCGGGCGCGCAGCATGATCGGCGTGCCGTGGGCATCGTCCGCGCAGACATACCAGCAGTTCTGGCCCCGCATCTTCTGGAAGCGCACCCAGATGTCGGTCTGGATGTATTCTACTAGGTGACCGATATGGATCGGTCCGTTGGCGTAGGGTAGGGCGCTGGTAACCAGGATGTCGCGGGTCTGACTCATGAAGCGGCTCAGCTGATCTCAAACGAAGGCCGTCAGTATCTCACGCGCCCTGACCGCACGGACAGGTGCGGTTGCGGGCTTTTCAAACCCTGGTCTGCGGCGCAACAGCGCTACGCGCGCTGCCTGAGCGAGTGCCGCAGTGACCGATCCGGATGGGGCGGGCGCATCCGCCGACACTTGATTTACAGTCCGCCCACACCAAATTCGGTCGGAACTTCTACGTCTTTGAGCGCACCATTGCGCACAGGCAAGAGTATCTGTCACGCGATCCCGGCGACGCCGGCCGCAATCTTTCACTTTGGAGTACCTCATGTCCGCACCCACGAAAGAAGCCGTTGAAGCCGCAATCAAGGGCTACAAGGAACCCCATCTGGGTCGCGATCTGGTGGCTGCGCATTCGATCAAGGGGATCGAGATCGAGGGCGACCAGGTTCGCATCAAGGTTGTCCTGGGTTTCCCGGCTAAGGGCATCGTCGACGTGATTGCGAAGGCGCTCGAGACGGCCGTCAAGCAGGTCGAGGGCGTCGGCATGGTGCATGTCGATGTGACGTGGGAGATCAAGTCACACTCAGTCCAGAAATCCCTCAAGCCGATCGACAACATTAAGAACATTATCGCCGTGGCCTCGGGCAAGGGCGGCGTCGGTAAGTCCACGACGGCGGTCAATCTGGCGCTGGCGTTGTCGGCCGAGGGCGCTAGCGTCGGCATCCTGGACGCCGACATCTATGGACCCTCTCAGCCGCGCATGCTTGGGATTTCCGGCAAACCGGAGTCCAAGGACGGCAGCAGTCTTGAGCCGATGAACAGCTACCACCTCCAGGCGATGTCGATCGGTTTTCTGATCGACGAGGAAACGCCGATGATCTGGCGCGGCCCGATGGTCACCCAGGCCCTGGAGCAGTTGCTGAACGACACCAACTGGTCCGACCTGGATTATCTGGTCATCGATCTGCCGCCGGGCACGGGCGACACCCAATTGACCCTGGCCCAGAAGGTGCCTGTTTCGGGCGCCATCATCGTCACCACGCCCCAGGACATCGCCCTGCTGGACGCGCGCAAGGGACTCAAGATGTTCCAGAAGGTGGAGGTCCCGGTGCTCGGCATCGTCGAGAACATGAGCACCCATATCTGCTCGGCCTGCGGTCACGAGGAGCACATCTTCGGCGAGGGTGGCGGGCAGAAGATGTCCGAGCAGTACGGTATCGATCTGCTCGGCTCGCTGCCGCTGAACGGTCATATTCGCGAAGAGACCGATAACGGTAAGCCGACCGTGGTCGCCCAGCCGGACTCGCGCGTCACCGAGATCTATCGCGAGATCGCCCGTAAGACCGCGGCCAAGCTGTCCCTGCAGGCCAAGGATTACGCATCGAAGTTCCCCCGGATTGTCATCCAAAACAACTAAACCACGCCTTTCGTTTCGTTTCATGCGAGGTTTGGGGTCTCCCCCACCTCGCCTTTAGCAACGATCGTTTGAGCGGGGGCGGTTTAGGATTTTTCGCGACTGACCCGGACGAGTGACTCTGGTCTCGCGCCGGGGTTTCAACGGTGCGGTCCTCAGTGCTGGCTCGGTTCTGGTGTTTGATTCGGCGGCAATGCTGCGGGGCCTGCTCCGTCGGCCGACGGCATCGCCCCTGCTTGTTGTGCTCGGCTTCGCGGTGTAGCCTTCCCGGCTTTGCGCGCACACCGAGATTTCGCGATGGCCATCAAGTCCGACCGTTGGATCCGCCGCATGGCTGTGGAACGCGGCATGATCGAACCGTTCGAGCCCGTTCAGGTCCGCGAGGGCGAGCAGGGACGCGTCATCTCCTACGGCACCTCAAGCTACGGCTACGATGTGCGGTGCGCCGACGAGTTCAAGATCTTCACCAACATCAACTCGGCGATCGTCGATCCGAAGAACTTCGACTCGAATGGCTTTGTCGATCTCAAATCCGACGTCTGCATTATTCCACCGAACTCGTTTGCGCTGGCCAGAACGGTCGAATATCTTCGTATCCCACGGAATATACTCACGATCTGTCTTGGTAAAAGCACCTACGCACGCTGCGGCATTATCGTGAATGTCACCCCATTGGAGCCCGAATGGGAGGGCCATGTGACCCTGGAGTTCTCCAACACCACACCGCTGCCGGCGAAGATTTATGCCAACGAGGGTGTGGCACAGATCCTTTTCTTTGAGTCCGACGAGGTGTGCGAGACCTCGTACAAGGATCGCGGCGGGAAGTATCAGGGTCAGCGTGGTGTGACGCTGCCGAAGTCCTGAGTGGTGCACAGGCGCGGCCAGCTGCGTTGTTCTGACGATTTGGTGCGGTTCGCATGGCTCACCGCATCCGACGCGGCTAGCGAATGTGGTCGGTCTCCAGGGTTGGATTGACCGCCGGACTTGGCGATCGGTCGGGCATCTGGCGCGCAATTACCGTTTCATAGAACTCGATCATTCGATCCGCCAGGATCGGTGCCGACCAGGATCGAGCGTGCACGATGGCCTCGACGGCAAGCCGCGCGCGCAGTGTTGGGTCGGT
Organism: Thiocapsa sp.; assembly: GCA_041741175.1. Classification (GTDB taxonomy): domain Bacteria; phylum Pseudomonadota; class Gammaproteobacteria; order Chromatiales; family Chromatiaceae; genus Thiocapsa. The sequence continues at coordinate 5,265 of JBGSKP010000497.1, forward strand.
GAGGACGCGTATGGCCTTGTCCGCGAAGTCCTGCTCGTTATCCTCGGCGATGAGCGCGCCATCGCCGCCGGCAAGGACCTCTTTTGTCCCCATCACTGCCGTGGAGACCACCGGCACGCCGAGCGCCATTGCCTCCAGAAGCACCAATCCCTGGGTTTCGGTTCGCGACGCGAAGACCAGGGCGGTGCCCGCGCAATAACAATCCTCCAGCGAGCCGTCGCGCTCCAGATAGCCGGTAAAGAGCGTGTTGGCGGTCAGTCCCAGCTGGCCCGCCAGTGCCTCCAGTCGGCGCCGTGCCGGTCCTTCGCCAGCAATCACCAGGAGCACATCTGGGACGCCGGTTTTGACGCGCGCAAGCATCCGCAGAATGAAATCGATGTTCTTCTCGAAGGCGAGGCGACTGACGTGAACTAGCACCGGCCGCTCGGCCGGAATGTTCCAGCGCGCGCGAAAACGGGCGCCGTTGCCCTGGCTGAACTGCACCAGCTCGATGCCGGTTGGGATCACGCTCGCGGGCGTCTTCACCCCATACTGTTTCAGGACATCAAGCATGGCCTGCGAGGGCACCGCCAGGGCGTCCACATCATTACATTGGGCCGTGGAGAAGTCGCGTGCCAGCCATTGCATCCAGGCCGTCGGCACGAAGGGCACGTAGTGGTGCAGGTACTGCTCGAAGAAGGTGTGATAGCTCTCGACCACGGGCAGGCTCAGCCGCTTCGCCAGACCCAGGCCCAGGTAATGGGCGAAAAAGGGCGTCTGGATATGGACCAGATCGTATCCACGGCTCGCCAGCAGTGCATCGTGCCGACGCAGCGCGCGGGGCCGCAACATGCGGTCCTCCGGATCGATGACGAGATAGCGCGAGGGGATGCGCAGAACCTCGAAGGGTTCGGGGAACGTCTGCGCGCCGCCCGTCGCATAATCCGGCGCAATCAGCGTCACCGCATGACCCTTGTCGACAAAGGCCCGCGCAAAGGTCTGAATCGACGTCGAAACGCCCGTAATGCGGGGAAAGTAGACGTCGGAGATCATCAGGATGCGCATGGCGATGGACTTGCAGAATGCCGGCAAATCGGCGAATCATACCCTCAGTTGCCCACTTAGCCCATCCAACGAGGGACCTCTCATCATGGCCGCTTGCCTGACCGCCCGATCGCTCCGCCGGCCGATTGTTCTGCTGCTGTGCGCCCTGGCCGGTGCTGCTGGACCGCTCTCGCAGACCCGTGCCGACGATGCCCCGGTGCTCTGGGCCTCCGGGGTGAAACCCTGCTCTGATTTTCTCGCCATCGCGCCCCCCGACGTCACTGTTCAGGCGATCGGCGGGGAGAGCTATCGCCACTATCGCGAATGGCTGGCGGGTCTGGTGACGGGTCTGAATCTGGCTACCGGGCGGGATGTGCTCAAAGGGGCCGACCTCGACGCGGCGATGATCCGGATCCGGGCCAACTGCGAGCGCAATCCCCGTGAAGATTTTTTCAACGCCAGCATGCGCTTGTTTAATGCCCTGGGTGATCCTGACGGCGACTGAGAGCGATGGCCGATGATTCGGCGCATGGCTGACTTGGATCGATCTTGGAGATCGACGTTCGGTGATATCGTCATCGAACCGTCACAAGATATTAATACAATCGGCACGATCGAAAGCCACAATCTGGGCTCTTCTTCAAACGCCCACTGGGAAGCCACGCCATGAACAAAACGATCATCGCCGCCGCGGTCACACTCGCTGCGGCATCTCTCTCGACGCAGGCCATGGCCCGCGATTCCATCTGGATCGCCGGTTCTTCGACCGTATTCCCCTTCTCCACCGCGGTCGCCGAAACCTTCGGTCGCGAGTCGTCCTTCCCCACGCCGAAGGTCGAGTCGCTCGGCACCGGCGGCGGCTTCAAGCTCTTCTGCTCCGGCGTCGGTGTCGACAAGTCCGACATCAGTAACGCCTCGCGTGCGATCAAGAAGTCCGAGTACGATCAGTGCGTGGCCAACGGTGTGACCGAGATCACCGAGGTGAAGATCGGTTACGACGGCATCGCCATCGCGAACGCGAAGTCCGGTCCAAACCACAATATGAGCCTCGGCGAGCTCTGGCTGGCCCTGGCCAAGGACGTTCCGAACGAAGACGGTAAGCTGATCCCGAACCCCTACAAGAAGTGGAGCGACATCAACAAGGATCTGCCCGACGACGCGATCGAGGTCCTGGGTCCGCCGCCCACCTCCGGCACCCGCGACGCCTTCGTAGAGCTGGCGATGGAAGGCGGTTGTGACAGCTTCGAGTCCGTGAAAGCACTCAAGGATTCGGACAAGGACATGCACAAGGCAGTCTGTCACGGCATCCGTGAAGACGGCGCTTTCATCGAGGCCGGCGAGAACGACAACCTGATTGTCCAGAAACTGATCGCCAACCCGAAAGCGCTCGGGGTGTTCGGCTTCAGCTTCCTCGATCAAAACGCCGACACGCTGAAAGGCGCAAAGATCGACGGCGTCGAGCCGACCTTCGACACCATCGGCGATGGTTCCTACCCGATCTCGCGCTCGATCTATTTCTACGTCAAGAACGCCCATGTCGGCACCATTCCGGGCATCCAAGAATACGTCGCCGAGTTCACCAACGATAAGGCGTGGGGCCCCGACGGCTATCTGGCCGACAAGGGTCTGATTGCGCTGCCTGACGATATGCGCGCCAGCGTGGCCGAGCAGGCCCAGGCGCTCAAGCCGATGGCCGCACCGGCCAAGTAGGGCCAGAGGCGGATCCGTCGCTCGGGTCCGACGTTCCCGATCGGTCAGCGGCCCACCGGGCCGCTGACCCGTTTTCCGTCTTTGCGCTGTCCTGGTTATGCAAACATCGACTCTTTTGATCGTCGTGCTCGGCTTGATGTCCCTGGCCTACTACGTCGGGCGCAAGCGTGCCATTTCCAGTGCTGGCGGGGTGGGGCGGATCAGCACACTCCATTCACTTCCGACCTACTACGGTCTCTACGCGGCACTTTGGGCTGGTATCCCGGCGATCCTGCTGTTGGGTCTCTGGACCGCCTTCCAGGACGAGATCCTGGTGGCGCTAGTCAAGGCCGAGCTGCCGGGGTCGATGCTCGAAGGGCTGTCGCCCGGAGCCGTCGGGCTCCTGGTGAACGACATCAAGAACCTGGCCTCGGGCGCGATCGTTTCGCGTGTGGCGACCCCGGAGATGCAAGCCGCCGCAGATCGCTTCGCACTCTACAGTCAAATCGCGGTCTGGGCGATGTGGCTCGGCGTGTTGGCGCTTGCCGTGGGCGGAATGGCGTTCGCCTGGGCTAGGACCAAGCCTCAGATGCGCGCACGCAACCGCGTTGAATCCATCTTCATGGTCATCCTGGTCATCTTCTCCTCGATCGCCATCTTGACAACTCTGGGGATCGTGCTCTCGGTCTTATTCGAGTCCTTGCGGTTCTTCCAGGAGATCTCTCCGCTCGACTTCTTTTTCGGAACGCTCTGGAGCCCGCAGACGGCCCTGCGGACCGACCAGGTGGGCGCCACGGGCGCCTTCGGGGCGGTGCCTCTCTTCACGGGGACCCTGATGGTGTCGACCATCGCGATGCTGGTTGCCGTCCCGATCGGCCTGATGTCGGCAATCTATCTCTCGGAGTATGCGCCGCGGCAAGTGCGGTCTTGGGCCAAGCCGACCCTCGAGGTCCTGGCCGGGGTGCCGACTGTGGTCTACGGCTTCTTCGCTGCTTTGACCGTCGCACCCTTCATCCGCGAACTCGGTATGTCCATGGGGTTGGACGTCGCATCCGAGAGTGCGCTGGCCGCGGGTCTGGTTATGGGGGTCATGATCATCCCCTTCGTCTCGTCCTTGTCCGAGGACGTCATCAATGCCGTTCCACAGGCGATGCGGGACGGCTCTTATGCGCTCGGCGCCACCCAGTCGGAGACGATTCGACGGGTCATCATCCCGGCTGCCTTGCCCGGCATCGTCGGCGGCGTCCTCTTGGCCGTCTCCCGTGCGATCGGCGAGACCATGATCGTGGTCATGGCGGCCGGGCTCGCAGCCAACCTGACCGCGAACCCGCTCGACAGCGTCACCACGGTGACCGTTCAGATCGTGACTCTGCTCACCGGGGACCAGGAGTTCGACAGCGCCAAGACCATGGCGGCCTTCGCCCTGGGTCTGACCCTCTTCGCGGTGACCTTGGTTCTCAACGTGATCGCCCTGCAGATCGTTCGCAAGTATCGAGAACAATATGAGTAACAGCAATGCGGCCGATGCGCCGCCGAAACGCATCATCGACGTCGTGAATGCGAGCCTGAAGCGGCGCTACGCCCGGGAGAGGCGATTCAGACTGGTCGGTCTCATCGCGGTGATTCTGGGGCTGACCTTCGTGGTCTTGCTGTTCGCCGACATCATCGCGAAAGGTCACACGGCCTTTGTCCAGACCTACATCCAGCTCCCGGTGGCCTTCGAGGCGGAGACGCTCGACCCCGCGGGGACGCGCGACCCCGCGACCCTGGCGGGCGCCAATTATCAGGCCGTCATTCGGGATGCGCTGCGCAGCGAGTTCCCGGATGTGACCGAGCGGCGCGCGACCCGAGCGCTTGCGTCCATGATCAGCGTGGGGGCGCCCTCGCATCTGCGTGACATGGTCCTGGCGAATCCGGATCTGATCGGCACTACCCGAGAGGTCTGGCTGCTTGCCGATGACGACATCGACATGCTGATGAAGGGGCATATCGATCGGAACCTTCCCGAGAGCGAGCGCCGCGTCAAGGATCAGACGGTCGGCTGGGTCGAGCAGCTCGAGTCTCAGGGACGCATCGAGAAGCGCTTCAATACCATCTTCTTCACGACCGGAACCTCGCGCGAACCCGAGTTGGCCGGCATCGCGGGGGCGCTGATGGGTTCCTTCTACACCCTGGTGTTGACCCTCCTCATCTCTTTCCCGATCGGTGTCGGTGCAGCCCTCTATCTCGAGGAGTTCGCGCCGAAGAATCGCTGGACCGATCTGATCGAGGTGAATATCAACAACCTGGCGGCGGTCCCCTCGATCGTCTTCGGGCTGCTCGGGCTCGCGGTCTTTATTGCGATGTTCGGCGTGCCGCGCTCCACGCCGTTGGTCGCGGCGCTCGTGCTGTCGCTGATGACACTTCCGACCATCATCATCGCCAGTCGGGCGGCCCTGAAGTCGGTCCCCCCGTCGATCCGGGAGGCGGCATTGGGGGTCGGGGCCTCGCCGTTGCAGACGCAGATGCATCATGTGCTTCCCTTGGCGATGCCCGGCATGTTGACCGGGACCATCATCGGGATGGCCCAAGCCCTGGGCGAGACGGCGCCGCTTCTGATGATCGGCATGATTGCCTTCATCGTGGACATTCCGAGTGGCTTCACCTCGCCGACCACGGTCCTGCCGGTTCAGATCTTCCTCTGGGCGGACAGTCCGGAACGCGCCTTCGTCGAGCGTACCTCGGCGGCGATCATGGTGCTGCTCGCCTTTCTGATTCTGATGAACCTGGGCGCTGTCCTGCTGCGGCGCCGGTTCGAGCGGCGCTGGTGAGTGCGTCCACAGGCAATTCCTATTTCGAGGTGAGTCATGAGTATGACAGTTGACGAGGTGAAGGTGCGCACAGGTGCTATGAGTTCAGCGGAGTTGGCCGGTGGACGCGAGTCGCGTGCGACGGTCGGCGATGTGACCTGCGCCAATCCAAGAATGGTCTGTCGCGATGTGGACGTGTTCTACGGGAGCACGCAGGCGATCAAAGGCGTGAGCCTGGATATCGGCAAGAACGAGGTCGTCTCCATGATCGGCCCGTCGGGCTGCGGGAAGTCGACCTTCCTGCGCTGCCTGAACCGGATGAACGATACCATCGACGGCTGTCGCGTCACCGGATCCATCAAGCTTGATGGCCAAGACATCTACGACAAGGGACTCGATCCGGTGCCGCTGCGCGCGCAGGTCGGGATGGTGTTCCAGAAGCCCAATCCCTTCCCCAAGTCGATCTACGAGAACGTCGCCTACGGGCCTCGTATCCACGGCCTCACCAACTCCAAGGCGGAACTCGACGAGGTGATCGAGGGGAGCCTGCAAAAGGCCGGTCTCTGGAACGAGGTGAAAGACCGACTCGACAAGCCCGGTACGGGTTTGTCGGGCGGTCAGCAGCAACGTCTCTGCATTGCGAGGACGATCGCGGTCTCACCCGAGGTGATCCTGATGGACGAGCCCTGCTCGGCGCTCGACCCGATCGCCACGGCCATCATCGAGGAGTTGATCGACGAACTGCGGTCCAACTACAGCATCGCGATCGTCACCCACTCGATGCAGCAGGCCGCGCGCGTCTCCCAACGCACCGCTTACTTCCATCTCGGGGATCTGATTGAGGTCGGCGAGACCAACCAGATCTTCACCAACCCCAAACATAAGCTGACCGAAGACTACATTACCGGGCGGTTCGGCTGATGGCCGATCAGATCGAGCAGACGCCGCCCGGCGACCTTGCCGGCGGGCATACGGTTCGCCGGTACGACCGCGAGCTTGCGAAGCTGCGTGGAATCATTCTGGACATGGGGCACCGGGTCATCGAGCAAACACAGGCCGCCGTCGCTGCCGTTGTCGACGGTGAAGAGCTGCAGGCTTATCGGGTGCTTGATCGGGAACCCCAGATCGACTATCTGTCGCTGGACGCGGACGAGGAGATTTTCCGTGTCATCGCCCGGCGCCAACCGACCGCCGTGGATCTGCGAATCGTGCTGGCGCTCTCGCGGATCGCCGGCGATGTGGAGCGGGCAGGGGATAAGGCGGTGCGGATCGCCCGCCAGGCCCTGACCCTACGCGAGAGCGGTCTTGAAAAGGGCTGCGGCCAGTCGGAGGCCCTGAGGGAGCTGTTTCGCCAGCTCGACGATCAGGCTTGTTGTATGTTCGAGCGCAGCATCCAAGCCGTGTCCGGGTTCGACGTGGAGCTTGCACTCGGTGTCTTCGAGGACGAGCCCAAACTCTTCGATGCCTCCGATGCGACACGTGATTTCCTGGGACAAGAGGATCTCGCCGGATTCAAGCCCGCCCAGGTCGTCTGCCTGCTTGCCAGTTCCCATGCCCTGGAGCGGATCGGCAACCACGCCTCCAATATTGCCGAGCAGGTCATCTATGTGGCCGAGGGTCAGGATGTCCGCTACCGTAATCGCGAGATCCTGATCGAAACACTGCGTCGCGACCGCGCATCCTAAGCATCCACACGCATCCTAAGCGTCCAAGGTCAATGCGCCGGCGAGCCGACCGCAATGCCATGGGGCCGCTGGATCGGTGTCGCCGGTTGTGTTTCCGTGCGTCACGCCGGACAATCAGGCCAGCGCAACGGCGCCTCTGTGTGAACCAACCGATTCGGAGATGTATCCATGGCGAACGAGGGCTACCACGAGCCGATCGAAGAATTGTCCGACGAGACCCGCGACATGCACCGGGCCATCATCTCGTTGATGGAGGAGCTCGAAGCGGTCGACTGGTACAACCAGCGCGTCGATGCCTGCAAGGACGAGGACCTCAGGGCGATCCTGGCGCACAACCGGGACGAGGAGAAGGAGCACGCCGCCATGGTGCTTGAATGGATCCGCCGGAAGGATCCAGCCTTCGATAAGGAGCTGAAGGACTATCTCTTTACCGAGAAAACCATCGCGCATCACTGAACCGCGCCCGCGGCACCTTTGGATGGCTGGCGGGTTGCTGGCGTTGCGAGGACGCCGGGGCCTGATCCCCGGCGCGGCTCAGGAGACGGACAATCCAATCCGGGGTGGCTCGGTCCGGAGCCCAAAAGGGGAGACGGGATCAGGCCGTGTTGATTCGCGCTTACCCACTCCATCCAGTGCGCGTGACACGGCTGCGGTGCTGTGGTCTGCCTTGACCGGCGCTCCACGCCGACCGACAGAAGCCATGAGGCCCTCCATGACCAAGCGAATCAGACTGGATCACGAGGTCATTGCCCGGTCCCTTGCCGAGCTCAATGCGGGCGCCATCTCTCCCTGGAGTCTGGTCGATGGCAAGCTCCATCGGGTGTTTCAGTTCCCTGACTTCATCGACGCCTTCGGGTTCATGAGCCGGGTCGCCCTGGTGGCGCAGTCCATGGACCATCACCCTGATTGGAGCAATGTTTACAACCGGGTGGTGGTGAACCTCTCCACGCACGATGCGGGCGGGCTGACTGAGCTGGATTTTGCACTCGCCAGGCGGATCGAAGCACTGGGTCGATAGGTCTCGCAACCGGCAAGCCGGATTCGTTGGCGCGGAGTGATGCAAGCATGACCGCGATCTTCATACTGGCCTGGAAAAGCCTGCTCAATCGACGCGTTACCGCGTTGCTGACGGTCCTCTCGATCGCGCTGAGCGTGACGCTGCTGATCGGTGTCGAACGACTCCGGACCGAGAGCCGCGCGAGCTTTGCCAACACCATCTCCGGGACCGACCTTATCGTGGGCGCGCGGACCGGTTCGGTTCAGTTACTACTGTATTCGGTCTTCCGCATCGGTCACGCGACCAACAACCTCTCCTGGGCCTCCTATCAAGAGATCGCCGACCACCCGCGCGTGGTCTGGACCATTCCGCTCTCGCTCGGCGATTCGCATCGCGGCTATCCGGTGCTCGGCACCAACGTCGGCTATTTCGAGCACTATCGCTTTGGGCGCGGTCGCGCCCTGACGGTTGCCGAAGGCGAGCCTTTCGCCGACCTCTACGACGCCGTTCTCGGTGCCGAGGTGGCAAGGGCGCTCGGCTATCGATTGGGCGATTCCATCGTCATCGCGCATGGTGCATCCGATGTTGCCTTCGCCCGCCACGACGATCAACCCTTTCGCGTGTCCGGCATCCTGGCGCCGACCGGAACCCCCGTCGATCGGACGGTTCACGTCAGCCTGGAAGGCATCGAGGCGATCAATGTTGGCTGGGAAACCGGGACGCCTCTGCCGGGCCGCACCCTCGACGCGGCGCAGGCGCGCGCGGCGGACCTCAGCCCCGGGACCATCACCGCGGCCCTGGTCGGTTTGAGCTCGCGGATTTCGACCTTCCAGGTGCAGCGATTCATCAACGACTTCAGATCAGAGCCGCTGATGGCCATCCTGCCAGGTGTCGCGCTCGCCGAACTCTGGAGTCTGATCCGGGTCGGCGAGCAGGCCCTGCTGTTGGTCTCGGGTTTCGTTGTGGTTGTGGGTCTCTTTGGTCTCCTGACCGCGCTCCTGACCAGTCTGAATGAGCGGCGACGCGAGATGGCGATCCTGCGCTCGGTTGGCGCCCGACCGGCGCATGTCTTTTCCCTGATCATGGGTGAGGCGCTGGTGCTCACGCTGTTCGGGATCCTGGTCGGTCTGGTGCTCCTGTATGGCGCCCTGGCGATCGCGCAGCCGATGATCCTGTCTAGTCTGGGGCTCTATGTCGCTGTCGGAGCCCTCTCGGCGCATGAGATGATGTTGCTGGCACTCGTCTTCGGCGCCGCCTGTCTGATCGGTCTGATCCCGAGTTATCGCGCCTACCGGTTGTCGCTGGCGGACGGACTTTCGATTCGACTCTAAACCGCGCCCGGCGCGGTATGCGGTGTGTTTGGATGGGATCGGCCCCGGCGGACTTCACGGCCGATGGAGCTGGCGCGGTTTAGTTTATTAAACAATATCTTATTTTGAGCCGCAGACCCATCCAGTCGAGTGCCCTGCACGCCGTGCACGCGCGTCGCAGTTGTCGGTACCTTACCCCGGAGAGTCCTGTCATGAGACGGCTTTACCCCGCCCTGCCGCTGATGCTGGCGCTTTGTCTCGCCGGCTGCGGCGAGAACACACCCGAATCCGGTATCGATACCGTCGCGCCGTCGCAGGCCGAGGAGATTGACTGGGATCGACTCATCCCGCTCGATTGGCAGCCCGAGACCCTTCTGGAGGGATTTGATCTGGACCAGATCGATGCGCTCGACGACGACGATCCCCGTGCGGTCGAGCTCATGGACAAGCTGGCCGAGCTGTGGGCGACGGCCCCGGTCGTCGAAGAACTGGATGGGCTGACGGTGCGTCTCCCCGGCTTCGTCGTGCCGCTGGAGTTGGACGCGCAAAGCATGTCCGAGTTTCTTCTCGTTCCCTACTACGGCGCCTGCATCCATGTCCCGCCGCCGCCCGCGAATCAGACGATCCACGTCGTTGCGCCTGACGGCGGCGACTATGTCGGCGGCCTGTTCGACACCGTCTGGGTCACTGGAACACTGCGGGTGATGCGAACCCGCAGTGATCTGGCCGAGGCAGGTTATCGGATCGACCTGACCGCGATCGAGCCATACGATGGCGAGCTGGAGCCACTCTAGACCGCGTCCGGTGCGGAAGAACGAGACAACTGCCCCCATTTGCGCGTGAGACGATGCAACAGCCTTCAGCCTGGAAACGGGAGTCGCACACTTGGATACCGAGAACCTCACACGCATCGAGATCAGCAAGGAGTATCTCAACTTCAGCGCCGGGCATTTCACAATCTTCTCCGCGACCGAGCGCGAGAATCTCCATGGTCACAATTTTCGGCTGCGCTGCGCCGTGACGGCGCCTGTGGGCGCGGACGGCATGGCTTTCGACTATGTCATGCTCAAGCGCCTGCTCAAGGCGCTTTGCGATCAGCTCGACGAGCGTTTCCTGCTGCCCGAGTGCTCTGCCCATCTGCGCATCGAGCGCGGCGACGGCATGGTAATCGCCTGGTTTGCCGGGGAGCGCCTGATGTTCCTGGAACGCGACGTCCTGCTCCTGCCCATTCGCAATGTGACCATCGAAGAGTTGGCGGTGCTGGTTCTGGCGCGATTGCGCGATCGTCCCGAGCTGGCCGGGCGAGACCTGCGGGCGATCGAGCTGGGCATCTCATCGGGCGACGGACAATGGGCCTTTTCATCCTGGAGCAAGGCATGACTCTTCTCATCATCACTGGCGCGAGCAGCGGGATCGGGCGCGCGATCGCGACCGACTTTCTGCTCCAAGGCAGCGTCGTCGTCAATCTGTCGCGTCGGCCCTGTCCGGAGCGCGGGGTGGAGAATCTGCTCTGCGATCTGTCCGAGCCTGATGCGCCCGAGCAGGTGAGCGCTGCGCTGGGAACCTGGTTGGCCGACGCCGACCGCATCTGTTTGGTTCACAACGCCTCGATCATGCGCCGCGATCGCATCGATGCCTTGCCGAGCGCCGAGCTGCGCTCCGTGCTTGAGCTCAATCTGGTGGCAGTCAATGGCCTGAATCAGATCGTTCTGCCGCACATGGGCGCCGGCTCCAGTGTTATCTATATCGGCTCGACCCTGGCCGAGAAGGCGGTGCCCGGGGTCGCGAGCTATGTCATCGCCAAGCACGCTCTGGCCGGGATGATGCGTGCCACCTGCCAGGATCTGGCCGGTCGTGGTGTCCATACCTGCATGATCTGCCCGGGCTTCACCGATACCGAGCAAATCCGCGCCATGATCGGGGCGGATCCCGACACCCTGGCCGCCATCACCGGCATGTCCACATTCGATCGCCTGATTGAGCCCGAGGAGATCGCCGAGGCCGTCGCCTTCGCGGCGCGTTCACCGGTGCTCAACGGGGCGCTCGTCCATGCCAATCTCGGGCAGCGCGAGCGATGACCGGGGTGTCGCCGCGAATCGTCTGCATCAGCGGGGGGACCTCGGGGATCGGCGCCGGGCTCGTCGCGGCGTTTCTCGGCGCCGGCGATCAGGTGACGACCTTCGGACGTGATCCGGATAAGGTTGCCGCGTTTGCGCGACAGTGGGGGAGGGCAATCGAGTCGGGTCATCTGCGGGTGTCGGTCGGGGACGTGACGGACGGGGATGTTCGCGCACGACTTGTCGCGGAGTTGGATCAGCGTGCCGGTCAATTGGACGTCCTGATCAACAACGCCGGGGTGATTCTCGGCCAGGGTGATATCGAGGAGAGCGTCGACGCCTGGCGGGCGACCCTGGAGGCCAACCTCATTGCGCCTTTCGCGCTGACTCAAGCCTGTGTTGCACTCCTGGAGCATAGTGCGGCGCCCTGCGTGATTAATCTCTCATCGGCCTGCGCCAAGCATCCCTTCCAGACCTGTACATCCGGCAGCTACTCGGCCAGCAAAGCCGGTCTGGAGATGCTGACACGCCGCCTGGCGATGGCATTGGGGCCACGCGGGATTCGGGTCAACGCGATTGCGCCGGGCGTCGTCGAATCGCCGATGTGGGGCGATGCGGGCGAGCTGGCGCGGGCGACGGCCGCGC
>JBGSKP010000498.1:0-9087 GCA_041741175.1 Thiocapsa sp.
CCTGCCCGCATTTCTTGCCGGCTACAACCACCGCTTCGCGCTCGCCCCCGGTGTCGCGCAGGATGCTCATCGGGCGCTCGCACGACGCCCGCGCGAACTCGACCTGCCGCTCTGCGAGCACCACGCGCGGGTGGTCTCGTAGAACCTTGCCGTTCAGTACCGCAACGTCCTCTACCGCTATCGCGAAGGCGAGCGTCCGCCGCCGCTCGCCGACGACAAGAGCCTCAAACCCGTGCGTCGATGCGGGGCTCGCCAAGGAGCGGCTTAGGCGATTTCCGAGAGCTTTCATACCGAGACTGCCGGTTGGATCAAAACAGCTGAATGGGTTTACCGATGTGATCGGCGAACGCGACCATGCGGTTGAGAAATTGGGGGCGCGCCCGTTGCATTCCGGGCCATTGTCGGCCTTGATCTGGACCAGGGCGATGCGCCCGCGCTGTTCGGGAGGTTGCTGCTCCCACCAGGCATGCAGCCAGTCGACGATGAAGTCGCTGGTTTTGGCGGAGCTTCCGAAGGTCAAGCGGCGTCGGGGTCACCAGTCTTGCAATCACGCATCACGTGATTGCAAGACTCTCCTCTCCTCGCCTGTCCTCTTCGCTGCGCACAACCGATAGACACTTAAGTCAGATCGCAGGGTCAAGGCAGCCTGAGCTGTTTCGAGCCGTCGATGTAATCGCCGTAATGTTTTCCCGAGACCGTCGTGCCATTCGAGAAGCGAACGTGTCGTGTGCCGCCGATCTGCAGATAGACGCCGGCCATTTCGGACGTGGGTTTGCCGTTTGCGTCACGCTTGTAGAAGACCTTGAAGTCCGAGATCGGCTGATATCCGCTGCGATTGAAGTCCGTGATGCCTGCGAATTCAAAAAACCCGTTCATGAAATCGGTCGAGTTATTCCATGACAACGAGCCATTGTCGCGGTGTAAGTCGGGCATCTTCCCTTCGCCCGCCAACCATTTCTTCGTGAAATCCTCAAACGCCGTAAAAAGCTCCGCGACTGTGTCTTCGATGTCCTTCGGATCGGTCGACGTCTTGTAGCCTCCAACGACGTCGTCGCGGCAAATCGGCGGAACGTGATTTGCCAGCGTTCCCGATGTCTTCAGGCAGCTCCAGACGATGCCTCCGCCGTTCTCGCTCGGGACCAGGTGCAGTTCGGGATCAACCGTCGCCCCGGTGTCTTGAGTCGTCACCGAAATCACGCCGCGCTCCCCGATCGCGAGGTTTGCGACATAACGACTGACCTGCGACGAGTCGCCGCCGATATCTCCGGGTAGACTCGCGAGACCGCCGTTCGTAGCTTGCTCAACCACGGCGGCCTTCAGTGACGATGCCATGCCTAAGGCTTCGCTTACCTTGGAGCGAATGCTGTAGTCCCGATATGCCGGAACGGCGATCGCTGCAAGTATGCCGATCACGACAACCACGATCATGAGTTCGATGAGGTTGAAGCCCTTCTGCGCACGCTTCATTCGGCGATTCATCCGATGACCTGCTCCATAGAAAAGCTGTTGTGATCCCGATTCGAGCACCCGCGCCACAGCCGACCCCGAAGAAATATCGGTCCAAGTCTCGCCGACGTCTCGCATGTGTTGAAAGTCTTCTCCAGACCATAGCGAGAACCTGTAAGGCAGATTGGCGTCGATCAGAAATTGCATCACGCCACGCTCTTCAGCGAGTAACGGTGTCTCATCAGATCCGCTGCGAATCGTAGGCAAGCGTCGATATCAGCCGGCTCCAGCGACGGATACTGGTTCAGGATTTCCTCCCGTGTCTCTCCGGCGCTGAGGAAACCCAGGATCGTCTCGGCGGTGATCCGCAGTCCCCTGATGGTCGGATGTACGTTGCAGAGGTCGGGATAGACGGTGATACGGCCGTCCAAGTACGAGAGGGGCGTGATGCTGTCTGACACTGCGTTCATCGAGTCTGGCTCCAGGTGTTGTGTCGCCATCAGCGACCCGGTCGATGTCGAACCGCCGGAGATGCAACTCTCATTCGGCTTCGCCTCTGGCCGTTTCAGAGCATAGGTTACTTCGATTCGCCGATCGGCTCCTGCCGAACTTCCAGCATCGAGTGTTCGCCAAGCCATGGTGTGCGGTCTCCCGTCGGAGCGGTCCGCTGGTCGCGGCGAGGAACGACCCGGACCGCGTGCAACCGGCGCGGCCTCCAAGCTCACCGCGCCCGGTGCGTAGCCCAACGGCCGCAATCAATATCCGGCCAATCACCACCCCCGCTCCAACAAGGGCCTCAAAAACCGCCCGGTATGCGACCGCTCGTTCGCGGCGATCTCCTCGGGCGTCCCGACCGCGATGATCTCGCCGCCCCGGTGCCCGCCCTCCGGCCCCAGGTCGATGATCCAATCCGCCGTCTTGATGACGTCCAGATTGTGCTCGATGACGACGACCGTGTTGCCCTGGTCGCGGAAGCGGTGCAGGACGTCGAGCAAGTGCTTGACGTCGTGGAAGTGCAGGCCGGTGGTGGGCTCGTCCAGGATATAGAGTGTTCGGCCGGTGTCGCGCTTGCTGAGCTCGCGGCTGAGCTTCACACGTTGGGCCTCACCGCCGGAGAGCGTGGTGGCGCTCTGGCCGAGGCGGACGTAGGCGAGGCCGACGTCCATCAGGGTCTGGAGCTTGCGTTTGATGAGCTGCACGGGCGAGAAGAACTCGAGTGCATCCTCGATGGTGAGGTTCAGGACCTCGTCGATGGTCTTGCCTTTGTAGCGGATTTCCAGCGTCTCGCGGTTGTAGCGTCGGCCCTTGCAGGTGTCGCACTGGACATAGATGTCGGGCAGGAAGTGCATCTCGACCCGAATGAGTCCATCCCCTTTGCACGCCTCGCAGCGTCCGCCCTTGACGTTGAAGCTGAAGCGGCCGGGTCCGTAGCCGCGGGAGCGCGCCTCGGGCACGGCGGCGAAGAGGTCGCGCACCAGGTTGAAGAGTCCGGTGTAGGTGGCGGGGTTGGATCGCGGCGTCCGACCGATGGGGCTCTGGTCGATGTCGACGACCTTGTCGAATGAGTCGAGCCCTTCGATGGCGGTATGGGGTGCCGGTTGCAGGCTGGCGCCGTTGAGATGACGGGCGGCGGCCGGGAAGAGCGTGTCGTTGATCAGGCTGGATTTGCCCGAGCCCGAGACGCCGGTGATGCAGACAAAGCTCCCGATCGGGATCTCGGCGTCGACGGCGCGCAGGTTGTTGCCCCGCGCACCCAGGATGCGGAGCTGCCGATCCGGATCGTTGGCCGTGCGCTGCGTCGGGATGTCGATCCGCAGGTCACCGGACAGATAGCGCCCGGTCAGCGAACCGGGTGCGGCCGCAATCTCCTCGGCAGTGCCTTGGGCGACGATCTCGCCGCCATGCACCCCGGCGCCCGGCCCCAGGTCGACGACCAGATCGGCGGAGCGGATCGCCTCCTCGTCGTGCTCGACCACGATCACGGTGTTGCCGATATCGCGCAGGTGGGTCAGGGTCTTGAGCAGTCGGGCGTTGTCGCGCTGGTGCAGGCCGATCGAGGGCTCGTCCAGGATGTACATGACCCCGACCAGACCGGCGCCGATCTGGCTGGCGAGCCGGATGCGCTGGGCCTCGCCGCCCGAAAGCGTCTCGGCGCTGCGGTCGAGGGTCAGATAGTCTAGGCCCACGTCGACCAGGAAGCGCAACCGGGTGGCGATCTCCTTGATGACCCGCGCCCCGATCTCGCCGCGCTTGCCGGGCAGCTCCAGCGCCTCGAAGAAGCGCAGCGAGTCGCCCACCGGCAGCGCGGCGACCGCGGGCAGATTGTGACTCTCCAGAAAGACATGACGGGCCGCTTCATTCAGACGCGAGCCGCCGCAGGTCGGACAGGGCTGGTGCGAGAGATAACGTGCCAGTTCCTCGCGGACCGCGTTGGAGTCGGTCTCTTTGTAGCGCCGCTTCATGTTGCGGATGATGCCCTCGAAGGGGCGGATCTTGGCGGCGCCACGCTCGTGCGGCAGCTTAAGCTTGATCTTCTCCTTGCCGGTGCCGAAGAGAATCAGCTCCTGAATCGAGGCGTCGAGTTGGTTCCAAGGGGTCTCGACATCGAAGCCGTAGTGCTCCCCCAGCCCACGGATCACCTGAAAGTAAAAGGCGTTGCGCCGGTCCCAGCCGCGCACCGCGCCCCCGGCCAGACTCAGATCCGGGTGGAGAACGACCTTGGCGGGGTCGAAGAATTGTTCCATACCGAGCCCGTCGCAGGTGGGGCAGGCGCCGACCGGGTTGTTGAAGGAGAAGATCCGGGGCTCCAGCTCCGGGATGCTGTAGCCGCAGACCGGGCAGGCGAAGGACGCCGAGAAGGTGATCATGGGCCGCTCGGGCTCGTCGATGGCGGCGACGCGGGCGATGCCGCCCGAGAGCTTGAGCGCGGTCTCGAAGGACTCGGCCAGACGCAGGGCCAGATCGGGACGCACCCGGAAGCGGTCGACCACGACCTCGATATCGTGCTTCTTCTTGATGTCCAGCTCGGGCGGATCGTCGAGTTCGTAGAGATCGCCGTCGATGCGTGCGCGCACGAAGCCTTGCGCATGCAACTCGGCGATCAGCCGCTGGTACTCGCCCTTGCGCGCCGAAACTACGGGTGCGAGCAGCATCAGGCGGTCACCCTCCGGCAGCGCCATAACCTGATCGACCATCTGACTGATCGTCTGGGCCTCCAGCGGCTCGTTATGCGCCGGACAGCGCGGCTGGCCGACACGCGCGAAGAGCAGGCGCAGATAGTCGTAGATCTCGGTGATGGTGCCGACGGTGGAGCGCGGATTGTGCGAGGTGGTCTTCTGCTCGATCGAGATGGCCGGCGAGAGTCCCTCGATATGGTCCAGGTCCGGCTTCTCCATCACCGATAGGAACTGCCGGGCATAGGACGAGAGCGACTCGACATAGCGGCGCTGGCCCTCGGCATAGATGGTGTCGAAGGCGAGCGAGGACTTTCCGGAGCCCGACAGGCCGGTGAAGACGATCAGCTGTTGACGGGGGAGATCGAGATCGATGCTCTTGAGGTTGTGCGTGCGTGCGCCGCGGATGCGGATTGTGTCCATGGGGCTATCAGACCTGCGGCGGTGGGCGGCTAATCGAGCATTATCCTGGAAAGACCCCTGGCGCGTCCGCAATTGAAAGGCGCCGGGCGGGCAGCGTGCCAAGACCGCTGGACGCGCAGGACGATAGGCCCTGACGGCGTTGCATCAGTCCACAAGCGCTTTGAGCAGCGCATCGCGCCCGTCCTGGTAGAACTCGATGTCGAGCTTCGTCGCCATGTCGTCCGACAGGTCGAACAGCTGCCGGCGGCAGGCTACGGGAAGCAACAACGACTTCGCGCCTTTCTCGACCGCCATCTCGGCCAGTGTGACGGCGTTGTGGATGGGTTCGAGCGTGCCGCCGAGCGTGACCTCGCCAACCACGATCAGCCCGCCGCGGACCGATTTCTTCAGCAGCGCGCCGAACAGTGCGATCAAGGCCGCCACGGCGGTCTTCGCGCCGGTCTTTGCAGCATCGAACCCGCGCAATTGGACCGAGAAGGCGTGCGCCCTCGGATCGCGGTCGCCGACGAGTTGCTGCGCCCGGGCATAGAGGTTCTGCTCGGCGCATCGGATCGATTCCCTGAACGCCGGCGGCACCGGGTTGTTCAACACCCTCACGCCGCTCCCCGGGCCTTCGGTGACCTCCAGCCGGAAGAGGCCGGGATGCTCGTCCTGTCCGCCGGGACTCAGGGTCCAGATCTGGCCGCACTCCAGCGGCTCGTCGCCGATGCCGCCCTGGCTTTGCAGCTCCGGGGTTGCGACGAACTTCTCCACGCCCTCGGCCCCCATGGTGTAGCTGAAGTGGGTGTTGCGGAACTCGGCCGCGCCGATGCGCTTTTGCTGCTCCTTCACCCGACGGCGCACCTCCAACGCCAGTCGGACCGCCCACTCCAAGTCTTCATCGGCGACCGGGGCATCAGCATCGGGATGCAGTAGCTTGAGCAATCCGCTGACCGTTTTGTTCACGCCGTTGATGTCGCGGCCGGAGAGTGCGCCGCCCCAGAAGACGCGGCCCTGCAGCACCGACACCCGACTCTGGTTGCGAAGCTGGGTGAAGCACTCCGACAAGAAATCGCTGACCAGGCCGAAATGCTCGGTAAAGAGTCCGGGGTTCAGCTTGGGCACGTCCCAACCGGGCAGGAAACCGTGGATGCGGTCCATGAAGGCGGTGTCGTTGCGCATCTCCGGCGGCAGCGGACCGAAGAGATGGCTGATGCGCTGCTGGTGCTCCACATCGACCTCGAAATTGCCGACCAGCACGATGGAACCATCGGCTCGAATACTCTCCTTGCCGCGCGAGAACTCGCCGCTCTCCATGTAGCCCTTCATGATGTTGACGCCGTCCTTCTGGTCGAAGGAGACGCCCGTGACCTCATCGAAACAGACTACGTCGTACTGGTACACCAGCCCCCGCTGGCCGGTGGCGTTGTTGACGAACATGCGCGCGACCGTGGCCTTGCCGCCGGAGATCAGATGGGCATAGGGCGACACCTGCTGAAACAGGTGCGACTTGCCGGTTCCGCGGGGCCCCAGCTCGACCAGGTTATCGTTGCGTTCCACGAACGGCACCATGCGCAGCAGCAGCGCATCCTTGGCCCGGTCGGGCAGCATGCTCGGCTCGAAACCGATGCTGCACAGTAGAAAGTCGCGCCACTGCGCCCTGGTGAATCGCGCTCTCCCGCTGGCCAGCACGTCCAAGACCTCGCGCTTGGACAACTGGATGGCGCGCAGGGAGTCGAAGCCGAAGGGGCGCCTGCTCTTCTCCTGAGCGATCGAGGCGTCGTAGCTCAGCGTGATCTCGGCGTAGAAGCCGCCCGTGAGCATCCGCTCGTGGTCCTTCACCAGCTCCGGGGTCAGTCGAACGTCCGCTAGGCGCAGGCTGGGCAAGGTCGCGACGTAGGAGTCGGTCTTCGCGTCCAGCCGCGCCGTGATGATGTCGATGATCTTGACCGACCCCGACTCGCGCGCACGGGCTTTGAACAGCTCCTCGTCGCCTGCCTTCACCGTGCGGGAGCCGAGTTGCCGTTGGACGATATCCAGCCCCTCCTGGATCTCCGCCTCGTCCGTGGTCGCGCAATAGCGACCCAGCAGGAATTCCACGACATAGGTCGGGACCGGAAACTGCCGGCTGAAGGTGCGCACCAGATCCTTGCGCACGACATAGCCCTCGAAGGCGGCCGTCGCGATTCGATCCAGATCGTCGAGTTGCATCTTGGGTGATTTCTCCTCGTCCGTCCTAAAGGCCGCGTCCAGCCGCATCGCATCTCATTTTTGATCATCCAGCCTTTTCCCCGGCACCGCACAACTCGGCATCGCGCATCACGCGTTCGACGACCGCCTTCACCCCGTCGGTTTCACCGCGCTTGCGTAGGCTTGGCGAACGCATCATCAGGGGCCGGCGCAGATGGCTGTCCGATCTCCGTCATGCCGGGTGGCGGCCCGTAGCCCACGAATGTTGATTGGGATGCCTCGGGCGACAGGCGAAAGTCATAGACACCGTAGCCATTGGCTTTGGTGCCTCGATAGGATCTGCCATCGGTGGCGTTGGCCATGATCTGCAAGCCATCCTTTTTTTCGCGTCCGAGGTACATCGCCACATGGGTAATGGTCGTGATATCCGCATGATCCGCTGGCGGATCGGTCGCCCAGAACAACAAATCACCCGGCCGCAGCCATGCCAGACTTGAATGATCGTTGGTGGCATTATCCGGAACGATTCGTAGGTGCTGATGATCGCGAAGCCAGACATATTGCCCCATGGCAGTCCGGGGTGGAGTGAGCCCGACGCTGGTCATCACGTAATACATTGCACCGGAGCAATCAAAGCCACCGCTCGTCGGATCCGCTCCGCCATAGAGATAGGGCAGCCACGGCGAGTTGTTGGACACGGCAATGGCGGTTTCGACCAGTTTTCGTCGTCCCGCCGGTAACTCGCTAAACTCCTGCAAATCCTTGATGTCGATCCGGGCCGGTTGTCCGTTGTTGGTCGCCTTAACGCGAGCGTTGCCGCCGAGGATGTCGGCAGCTGCGTCGGATGGATTCAAGGTGGCCCAGGCTATGGACGTGATCGCGACCAGGCCGCCGACCAGGACCGGTAAAACCACTCGCCAGGGAACGCGGTTGCGAACGGATGCTGTCATCAGGGAATCACTCGTGTTGCGTTTAGTCGTCCTTAGCCGATCCAATCCAACATCTGCGCATGCGGCATTAGACGGGGGTTAGCCGCCGACCGTGGTCGCCAGCTTCTGCACGACCGCGTCGTCCGGGCCCAGCACCACCACGACGGCCGCTGCGCCCTCCTGCTCGTCATCGGCAATCGCCAGATTGGCCTTCCCGCCTTCCACTGCCTTGACGGCGGCGACCAAGGAAGTCGATGCCAGTGCCGCCTTGGTTCGGATGTCGACCCGCAGCCCGTCGGCCGCAGTCTCGACCTCCACCAAACAACGCAAGCCCTTCCAGGCCACCGACCGGATCTCGACCTTGACGGCCGTCGCTGCCGCGGCACTCTCGACCTCCAGCGTCAGCACGGGCACCAAACACTCCTGCAGGCTTAAGCCCCCGTGCGCATAGTCCCTCCCGGCGATGAAACAGGAGACGCCCGGGGCGTACGCTACCTGGACGGCGTCGCACCAGCTCCAGCCGAAGGTTAGCGGGGTGGCGAGTGCACTGTCCTTGAGGACGGCGCAGCGACCCCAGGTCGTTGCCGTCTGGTGCTTGGCCAGCTCGGTTTTGGGCAGACCACCGGGCATCAACAGCCAGCCGTGATCGGTCACGATGCGCAGGTGCCTCCACCCGGCCTGGTGCAGCTCGCCGATGCGCTCCAGAACCTGAGCCAGTTGGGTGTCGAGGTCACGGGCAAGGCGAAGCCCATGGGAATGTCCGTAATGATCGAAATCGCCCGATTCGGTCCAGGCCCGGCCCGATGGATCGCCGGTCTCGTGCGTGTCCAGCGCTTGGATACCGGTGTCGGCCAACAGCCTGCGGAAGTGGTGGGCAGACAGCGGCTTGCCGTCCGCCGCGACCCGCGGCTCGAAGGCCTGGTCGGCCGGATCGCCGGACACCAGCT
>JBGSKP010000499.1:0-5237 GCA_041741175.1 Thiocapsa sp.
AGTCCGCGGCCGCCGCCGCGATCTCTTCCGCCGGCAGAGCGCCCCAGGAGCGCGGCCAGTCGGTTCTCGGCAGGTCGTTCATGTAATCTTCCTTCTCAGCCAGGTGGAGAGGTTGTCGATGACCAGAATGGTGACGAGCAGCAGCAGGATGAGCGCCGCCGACTCGCCGTAGTTGAACAGGCGCAGGGTGTCGTGCAGGGCCAGGCCGATGCCGCCCGCCCCGACCAGACCCAGCACCGAGGCCGCGCGCACGTTGCGGTCGAAGATGTAGAGCACATAGCCCAACACCTCGCGTTGGATCGACGGCCAGCCGGCATACATCACCACCTGCATACGATTGGCCCCGGTGGCCGACAGGGCTTCATAGACGCCGGGATCGACCCGCTCCAGGCTCTCGGCGAAGAACTTGCCCAGGAAGCCACCCGTGTGCACACCGATGGCGAGCGCACCGGGCATCGGGCCGAGTCCGAGCGCGGCGACAAAGATCAGGGCGAGCAGCAGGTCGGGCATGGCGCGCATGAAATTCAGCACCTCGCGCGCCACCCGGTAGACCGTCCAGTGCGGTGCCAGGTTACGCGCGGCAAAGGGCGCCAACACGAACGCGACAACCAGGGCGAACACCGTGCCCCAGAGCGCAGTCGCCAGGGTTTGGCCAAGGAGTTCCAGATATCTAGACAAGTTGGAAAAATCGGGAGACGAATAGCGGCCAAGGTATTCCAGGATGTCCTGGAAGCCGTAAAGCAGCGTCTGAAAATCCAGCTCCAGGTCGACGACGATGAGCCAGAGCAGCGCCAACCACAGGGTCAGACCCAGCGGAGCGGGATTGAAGGGTTTTTTCGGCAAGGCAGGGTGTGTCGGCTGCGTCGGTTGCATGGATGCCCCCTAGATCACACGGCTGCGGAAATGGTCGGAGGCGCGGTCGAGCAGCGTCACCACCAGGTAGATCGCCACGGCGATCAAGAGGATCCGGTCGTAGTCGAACAGGCGCATCGCCATGACCAGGTCGTAGCCGATACCGCCCGCGCCGACCAGCCCGAGGATGGCCGCGGCACGCAGATTGTGGTCGAGGATGTACATCAGGGTGCCGATGAAGTCGGGCATAGCCTGGGGCAGGTGGGCAAAGGTCCGAAGCTGCAGCCAGCCGGCACCGTGGGCGGCAACGCCCTCGACGGCCTTATCGTCCACCACCTCGATGCTCTCGGCGAAGAATTTACCCATGAAGCCGACCGTGACGAAGGCCAGCGCCATCACACCCGGCAGCGGCCCCAGCCCAACAGCGGAGACGAACACCAAGGCCCAGACCAGATCGGGCAGCGCCCGGCAGAAGGACAGCAAGGCGCGTGCGGCGACGAACACCACCGGATGCGGGCTGGTATTCTTGGCCGCAAGGAAACCGATGGGCAGGCTCAGTACGAGGGCGAGGCTGGTCGCCAGAACAGTCATCTGGATGGTCTCCAGCATCTTGGTGCCCAGCTCGGGCAAGTAGTCCCAATCCGGCATCACCAGCAAGTGACCGAAGAACTCGAACAGGCGCGGGGCGCTCTGAACGAGGCGAACGAGATCGACCTCCACCAACGGGGCAGTCAGGATCATCAGCGCGAGCAGACCCGCGCCGCCGCCGACCACCGAGAGCGGCGGCCACCCGCTAGGCGTAGGCCAGGACAGCTTCGAGTTGGGGATCATGTTCCATTCCTTCGCGGTGGTAGATGGTGGATAGACGGTCGCGGGTCAGAGCCTCGGGCGTGCCGTCAAAGACGAGCCGGCCGGCGTTCAGGCCAATGACCCGGTCGGCGAAACGCTTGGCCAGATCCACCTGATGCAGGTTGACCACGACGGTGATCCCGTCGCGCCGACAGATTTCCTTGAGTAGCGCGAGGATCTCCTCGCTGGTGACCGGATCGAGGCTCGCCACCGGCTCGTCGGCGAGCATGGCCCGGGGGCGTTGCGCCAAGGCGCGAGCGATGGCCACGCGCTGCTGTTGACCGCCGGAGAGGCGATCGGCGCGGTTCCACGCCTTCTCGGTGAGACCGACGCGGGCGAGCGCCTCTTGGGCGATGAAGAGATCGTCGCTGCGGAACAGGTACAACAGACTGCCGAGCCAGGAGCGGTGCGACAGTCGTCCGGTGAGCACGTTGGTCATCACCATCAGGCGCCCGACCAGGTTGAATTGCTGAAAGATCATCCCGACCCCGGACCGCACCCGCCGCAGTTGGCGCGGCGTGACCTCGATACCCTCGACCTTGACGCTGCCCGAGGTCGGCAACTCAAGTCCGTTGATCAGGCGCAGCAGGGTGGATTTGCCGGCCCCGGACGGCCCCAGGATCACTGTGAAGCTGCCGGCTTCGATGTCGACGGAAACCCCCTTGAGGGCCTCGAAACCGTTGGGAAAGCGTTTGTGGGCGTTGCGGATCTGGATGTGCGACATGGTCGATTCCTTGCCTTGAGTGTGCCCACAAGGCACGGCCTTGTGGGCTTGGCGCGAGCGCCGGTGAAGAGCGCAGCGGAGTTACTTCAGGATCTGCTCCTTCCTCAGATTCAGCTCTTTGACCAGATCACGAATCGGCTGATAGTCCGCAGGTGTCGCCTCGACGTAGCGAGAAAGCTCGCCATAGCCGGTGACCTCAATCTCGTCGTGGGCGGTCAGAATGGCCTGTTTGATCGCCTCCTTTTCCTCGGCGCTCAGGTTGCCGCGCACCGCCAGGGGCGAACCCGGCAGCGGATCGCTCTCGGCGATGATGCAGCTCTCATCGGCGGAGATCAGACCCTTGGCCAGCATCTTGTTGTAGGTGATGTCATTGTCGGCGGCAGCGTCCACGGTCTTGTTCTTCACCGCCAGCTCGGCGGCATCGTGGCTGCCGGCATAGGTGAACTTGCCGA
Source organism: Thiocapsa sp. (assembly GCA_041741175.1). Lineage (GTDB taxonomy): Bacteria > Pseudomonadota > Gammaproteobacteria > Chromatiales > Chromatiaceae > Thiocapsa. The sequence goes on from JBGSKP010000499.1 coordinate 2,878, forward strand.
AATACTGTTCCGGCATCTGGCCGCTGGTTTGCTTGATCAGGTAGGTGGGCACCAAACCACCGGAGGTCGAGGCTGGGTCGACAAAGGCGACGCTCTTGCCCTTCAGATCATCGAGTGACTTGATGCCCGAGTCGCAGCGCGCCACGAAGATGGACTTGTAGGTCGAGCTGTCCGACCCCTTGCGCAGACCGACGGCGATCGCCTCGGCGCCCGCCTCCTGCTCCGCGAGGACATAGGAGAGGGGACCGAACCAGGCGATATCGACGCGGTCCTTGCGCATCGCCTCGATGACGCCGGCGTAATCGGTGGCGGTGAACACCTTGACCGGCTGACCGAGCTTCTGCTCGATGAGGGCGCGCATCGGCTCGAATTTCTTGATCATTTCCTCGTTGTTTTCGGCGGGGATCAGGCCCATGACGTAGTCGGCCCAAGCGGTTGGGGCGGCCAAAATCAGGCCAGTGAGGGTGGCGGCGGCGAGTTTTTTCAGTACCATGACAGGGCTCCTGCAGGTTGATGACTAAAGGAACGAGCGTTCTCAGCGTCTCTAGGGATTGATGCGCAGTTGGATCCGGTCGGCGCGGAACCGGGTGATGGCGTATTCGACCGGGGTACCATCCCGATCGTCCACGTTGACACTCTTGACCCGCAGCACCGGCCGGTTCTGCGGCATCGCCAGCAGCCTGGCGTCATCGCCTTGCGGGAGCACCGCCGTCACCAGGCTTTCCGTCCGGCGCAGGACGCAGCCGTAGCGGTCTTTCAGGAACTGATGCAGCGAGCCGCCGGCGTACGTTTGCGCCACCAGCGGGAAGCGCTCGGCGGGCAGAAAATGGGAGATCGCGCACAACGGCTGTCCGCTGGTCGAGCGCAGGGTTTCCAGCCAGGTCACCGGCTCGCCAGGTTTCAGGCCGAGCCGCTGCGCCACGCCGCCATCGGCCGCAATCGCCTGGCACTTCAGGCGCTGACTGTCACTCTCCAGACCCTGCGCCGCCAGGGTCTCGGTAAAGCGCGTTTGGCCGCCAATCCGATAATCCAGGAGGGCGGCAACGACGAACACCCCCACCCCATGGCGCCGCTCCAGTAGCCCCGCGTCCACCAGCTCGTCCACCGCCCGGCGCAGGGTATGGCGGTTCACCCCGAAACGCAGGGCCAGCTCTGTTTCCGGAGGCAACCCCTCCCCCGCTTGGTACAGGCGCCCGATCTCCTGCTCGATTTGGCGGGCGATCTGGGAGTAAAGGGCTTCGCCCTTGTCGCGGGTGACGGCGTACAGGCTCATAACTAGATGTCTAGATATCTCAACTGACGATGAGTTTAGCCGTCAAAGATTGCGATACGATGAAGATTCGGTGAAGCTTTCCGGGCAGCACCGAAAAGGTTGGGAGATCCGCGCAGGAGCCTGGATTGTCCCGGGCGCGGCGCACTTGGTGCCTGCTGATGGAACACTGACAGGGACAAACGACCCTCGACGAAGGCCCGGTGCCGATCGCGACGCTGACTCCTGCAGATCATCGGGTAGAACGATTCGTCCCGAGTTAGCGAATCCAGAGTGCGAGTGCGACCGTCGCATGCTTACCATCCGCGCCACGATAGGGACACTTGGGGACCAGCAGGGTGGAGGAGCCACTGGCCAGGAGTGCTGCGGCCTCCGAGACGGACGGGGTGCCCATGATCCGCTGCACCGTCCGAGACGGGTTCGGAACCGCAACCCCGGAGAGCGCCTCGGCCGTATAGAGTCTGAACGGGACGCGCAGTGCGTCGGCGAGCGCCAGGATCGCCGGCTCGTCGCCCTTGCGGTCGATGCTGGCAATGCAGCAGATCCGTAGGGGGCCGAGTCCGGCCGTTGCCTGGTCGAGTGCTGCCTTCAGCGTTGCCGGAGCGGCGCCCCGGTCGCAGCCGATTCCAAGCGCGACCTCGATCATCCGCGGGCCGGCGCGGTCGGTCGGTAAACCACCACGCAGTCGCCCAAACGGGCACGTTGCGCTGCGTCGGCTCCGTCACGAGAGATCCACAGATAAGCGCAGGCGTTCCCGGCCTGCTCCGGGCGCTCGACGCAGCGCAGATTGGCAGGCAGCGGGCGGTCAGCCGGCCACCAGATCCCGTTGCGTCCGGCGTCGATCACCACCACGGGCTCGCCGTTGACGACGCAGGCCGCAGCGCGCTTGAGTGTGTCCGGATCGGCATCCACCTGCCACCCCAGCTCGCGGCCCAGGATATCGACGGCGATGGTGCCTTGAACGTCGGAGGCGGTGGTCAGCACGGGGGTCGCACCGAGTGCGGCGGCCAAGGCAATCGCCAGCGCATTGGCCCCGGCGAGATGACCGCCGAACAGCGGGATCACAAAGCAGCCGGCCTCGTCGATGGCC
>JBGSKP010000500.1:0-10552 GCA_041741175.1 Thiocapsa sp.
CGCCGTCGCCGGCGCGCTCCAGTCCGCAGTCCCAATGGCTCGCGCGCACATCGACCGGACGCACCTCGACACCCTGCCGACGCGCCTCGCAGAGCAATTGGGCCGGGGCATAGAAGCCCATGGGTTGGCTGTTGAGCAGTGCGGCAAAAAAGGCGGCCGGCTCGTGATGCTTAAGCCAGGCCGAGACATAAACGAGCAGGGCGAAGCTCGCCGCGTGCGACTCGGGAAAGCCGTACTCACCGAAACCCAGGATCTGATGGTAGATCTGCTCGGCGAATTCCGGAGTGTAACCGCGTGCCACCATGCCCCCCACCAGGCGTCCGCGCAGCCCTTCGAGCCCACCGCGACGGCGCCAGGCGGCCATCGACCGACGCACCTCGTCGGCCTCACCCGGCGAGAAACCGGCCGCGACCGTGGCCACCTTGATGACTTGCTCCTGAAAGATCGGCACCCCGAGCGTGCGACCCAAGACCTCCCGGACCGCCTCGGACGGATAGGTCACGGCCTCCAGCCCCTGACGGCGCCGCAGGTAGGGGTGCACCATGTCGCCCTGAATGGGTCCGGGCCGGACGATGGCGACCTCAATGACCAGATCGTAGAAGCAGGCGGGCTTGAGCCGCGGCAGCATCGCCATCTGGGCACGCGACTCGATCTGGAAGACCCCCGTGGTCTCGCCGCGCTGGATCATGGCATAAACACGTGGATCCTCGGGCGGGATGTCGGCGAGCGTGAGCGTGCTCTTGCGAAAACCGTTGATCAGATTCAGGGCCCGGCGGATGGCGCTCAGCATCCCGAGCGCCAGACAGTCGATCTTGAGCAGCCCGAGCACCTGCAGGTCGTCCTTATCCCATTGGATGACGGTGCGCCCGTCCATCGCCGCGTTCTCGATCGGCACCAGCCGAGTCAGCTCGCCGCGTGCAATCACGAACCCGCCGACATGCTGGGAGAGATGCCGCGGAAAACCCAGAATCTCATGCACCAGGCGCATGGTCTTGAGCACCAGCGGGTCAAATGGATCCAGCCCCACCTCGCGCAGCCGCTCGGGCGCGATCGCCTGACCGTCCCACCAGTTGAGATTGCGCGCCAGACGGTCGACCTGATCCGGGTCCATCCCGAGCGCCTTGCCGACATCGCGCACCGCGCTGCGCGGGCGATAGCAGACCAGACTCGCCGCCAGCGCGGCACGCTCGCGGCCGTACTTGGCATAGATGTACTGGATCACCTCCTCGCGCCGCTGGTGCTCGAAGTCCACGTCGATGTCCGGCGGCTCGCCGCGCTCGCGCGAGACGAAACGCTCGAACAGCATCTCCATCCGCGAGGGGTCGACCTCGGTGATCCCCAGGCAATAGCAGACCGCCGAGTTGGCCGCCGAACCGCGGCCCTGACAGAGGATGCCGCGCGTGCGGGCAAAGCGAACGATGTCATGGACGGTGAGGAAATAGGGCTCGTAAGCCAGCTCGCCGATCAAGGCCAGCTCGTGCTCAAGCATCGCCCGTACGCGCCTGGACACGCCGTCCGGGAAGCGCTCCCCGGCACCCTGCTCGGTTAGGCGGCGCAGATAATCACGCGCCGAGGTGCCGGGCGGAACCAGCTCGTCCGGATACTCATAACGCAGCTCGTCGAGCGAGAACCGGCAGGCGTCCGCGATCGCAACCGTCTCGGCGAGCAGCTCCGCGGGATAGAAGCGCGCGAGATCCTGCAAACCGCGCAGATGATTCTCCCGATTCTGGGCAAGAGCCGCGCCAACGCTGCCCACCCGCACCCCAAGCCTGATCGCCGTGAGTGTATCGAGCAAGGCTCGACGGGTCGGCACGTGCATGGCGGCCGCGCCGACCGCCACCAACGGGAGCCCGCAGACCCGCCCGAGCCCTTGCATGCGCTTAAGTCGCGCGCGATCCCCCCCGCGACGCAGCAGACTTACGCCGATCCACAACCGGCCGCGCAGACGCTCGGCCAAATGATGGCCGAGCGTCCCGTCGGCGTCGTCCTGCGGGAGCCACAGCAGCAGACAGTCGAGGAGTCCCTCGTCCAGATCGCTCGGCAGCAGCCGGAAATCACCCTTCCCGGTACGCCGGCGCGCCCGCGAGATCAGTGCCGAGAGGTTACCGTAGCCGTCGCGGTTGACGGCCAATGCCACCAGACGCAGACCCGAGTCGAACGGCAGCTCGCTCCCGATGAGCAGCTTGAACCCGAGTGATTTGGCCTGGGCATGGGCCCGCACCACACCGGAGAAAGAGCAGCGGTCGGTAACGGCCAGCGCGCGGTAGCCGAGATCAAAGGCGTACCGAACGAGCTCCTCGGGGTGGGATGCACCACGGAGAAACGAGAAATTCGAGCGGCAGTGAAGCTCGGCGTACGCGACTGACAAGGCGGTGTATGCATGCCATGAACTGTTTATTTAAACAGTATCACATGCCGAAAAAGGCAGCTCAACCCCCTTAGAGCGATCCCCAGGAGCTACGCCGCTGGCGGAATCTGAGGCGCGGGAGAAAGATGCCGATCAGAATCCCGACAAGGATCACTCCGGCACCGATCATGAACCAGCGCTGAGTGTCTTGGTGACTGAGGTCGCGATTGGATTGTTCCAGGTCGGCACGCTCGCGCGTGAGTTCGCCGACCTGGATGCGCAGCCGATCCCGATCGCTGGTGATCTCCAGGATATTCGCCGAGGCATGGCGAATCGTCGCAAGCTCCTGCGTCAGCCGCTGGTTCTCGCCCTGCACGCTTCGCAGATCGGCATCCAGGCGGGCATGCTCGGCCTGGAGTGCGGCCAGCTTCGCCGCCATGGCGTCGGGCTCTGCCTGAAGCTCGGCCAGGCGTGCCTCCAGCTCGGCAATGCGGGTGCGGGCCGCCGGCTCGGCCTGGAGCTCGCGCTCCAGCACATAACCAACCGTTCCGTCCTCGGTGCGTACACGCACGTATTCGGTGGCCTCGTTGGCGCTCAAGACCTCCAACGGGGTGCCGCTCGGCACCATCCGGATGATGCGATAACGGTTGCTCTCGCCCGTGCGCAAGGCGACATCCAGCGAGTCCGTTACATACTGCGTCGCGGCCTGGAGCCCCGGAATCCATGCCGTTTGGATGCTCAATAGACAGACAAAGGTGAGTGCAAAGCGTCTCACGGGTCAACCTCGTCGATACGTGGGTAAAAACGCGGGGCGATGGGTGACTTGGATACGCGAAGGGATTCGACCGGATCCTCGGGGACCAGACATCGGGTCCGCGGAGCCCGTCCAGGCGTCGTTCACGCCCTCGGCAGTAGGAGGAATTCCAATAGCGCCTTTTGGGCATGGAGGCGGTTTTCAGCTTCGTCCCAGACGACGGACTGCGGACCATCAATGACCGAGGCTGTGACTTCCTCGCCCCGATGCGCCGGCAGACAATGCATGAAGAGTGCATCGGGCGCGCTGCGTGCCATCACCGCGTCATTGACCTGGAAGGGTGCGAACAGCGCCTCGCGTCCCGCCTGCTCATCTTCCTGACCCATACTGGCCCAGACGTCGGTCACGACCAGATCGGTCCCCTCGGCCGCCTCCTGCGGATCACGCAGGATCTCGCAACGGTCCGCGACAGCCCTCAGCAGCCCAGCGTCCGGCTCGAACCCTTCCGGACAGGCGATCCGCAGATGGAAGTCGAACAGCTCGGCGGCCTCCATAAAGGAGTGGCACATATTGTTGCCGTCGCCGATCCAGGTCACCCGGCGTCCGCGGATATCGCCGCGATGCTCCTGATAGGTCTGGATGTCGGCGAGGAGCTGACAGGGGTGCAGCCGGTCGGTCAAGCCATTGATTACCGGCACCTGCGAATGCGCCGCGAAACGCTCGACGGTCGCGTGCTCGAAGGTGCGGATCATGACCGCGTCCACCATCCGCGAGAGCACGCGCGCGCTGTCCTCGATCGGCTCGCCGCGGCCCAATTGGGTATCGCGCGGAGACAGGAACAAAGCGTGACCACCGAGCTGGACCATCCCGACCTCGAATGACACCCGGGTGCGGGTCGAGGACTTCTCGAAGATCATCGCCAGGGTCCGATTGGGCAGTGGACGATAGTCCTCGCCCGCCCGAAGCATGCGCTTGAGCTCGGTCGCTCGCGCGATCAGGGCACGTGCCTCGTCGGCGCTCAGGTCATGTAGCGAGAGAAAATGGCGGCAGCTTGCTTGACGGACTTCCATGGACATCATCTCTTCGGCGGGACGCGCTCAGGCATCGCCCAGATAGCGCTTGATCAGGCCGCTAAGCCCATGAAGAAGTTGGTCGGCCTCGGAACGGCTCAGGATCAGGGGCGGCAGCAGACGGATAACGCGCTCCGCCGTCACATTGATCAACAGGCCCGCCGCGAGCGCCTGACCGACCAGCTCCGCACAGGGCCGATCAAGTTCGATGCCCAACATCAGACCGCGCCCCCGCACATCGACGACACCACGCAGATCGCCTAATGCACTGCGAAATCCATCCAGCAGATGGGCACCTTGCTCCGCCGCATTGGCCATCAGACCATCGGCGACGATCGTCTCCAGCACGGCACGGGCCGCACGACAGGCCAGGGGATTGCCGCCGAAGGTCGACCCGTGCGAGCCGGGACCAAACACCTCGGCTGCGGCACCCCGAGCAAGACAGGCACCGATCGGCACCCCGTTCGCGAGCCCCTTGGCCAGCGTCACGACGTCCGGGAACGTTGCACTGTGCTCATGCGCAAACAGACGTCCGGTACGCCCCATCCCGGTTTGGATCTCGTCGCAGATCAGCAACCAGCCCTGCCGATCGCAGATCTGGCGCAGGCGCGGCCCAAAATCCGCTGCCGGAATTCGGATGCCGCCCTCGCCCTGGATCGGCTCCACCAGAACGGCGACGATGTTCGGACGGTTCGCCGCCGCGGTTTCGATTGCGGCAATATCGTCATAGGGAACCCGGACGAAGCCCTGCACCAGGGGCTCGAAACCGGCTTGCACCTTACGGTTTCCGGTCGCCGACAAGGTGGCGAGCGTGCGTCCGTGAAAACTGTTCTCGGCCACCAGAATCGCCGGATTCTCCACACCGCGCCGATGGGCATGCAGACGCGCGAGCTTGATGGCGGCCTCGTTGGCCTCGGCGCCCGAGTTGGCGAAGAACACCCGGTCCATGCCGGACATCTCGGTCAGCATGGCACCGAGCCGCTCCTGCTCGGGGATCCGATAGAGGTTCGAGGTATGCACCAACAGCCCGGCCTGCTCGCAGAGCGCATCGCGCACCGCCGGGTGGGCATGACCCAACCCGCAGACGGCGATGCCCGAGAGCGCATCGAGATAGCGCCGCCCCTCGGTATCCCAGAGCCAAGCGCCCTCGCCCCGCTCGAAGGCAACGGGCAGGCGATTATAGGTAGCCATCAAGGGTTCGCTCATCGCGACAGACCCCGCTGAGTTCTCGAAAAACAAAAAGAGGCGGTTCCTCCACAAGGGAAACCGCCTCTGCTCAAAGGCGAAGCCGGGGAATATAGCGCGAAAAGAACTCCGTCCACAACAAATCGCGGTCACGGATCTTGCGCGGCGTCAAGACCGACAACCACTGGTCAAAACCTCAGTCGCTCAGGCAGGCCCGCGACCGCACCACGATCAAAGGCAAACGCTCCTCGGCCAATCGGCTCAGAACAGACTCATGCGCGTCATCACACCGTCTCGCTTGATCTTCCAGTGGTAGATCGCGGCGCAGATATGCACGATCACCAGACCGAGGATGACCCAGGCCGTGATCGCATGAAGCTCGAACAGGGTTTCGCCGAGCGCTTTATTCTCGCCGATCAGACCGGGCAGCGTGAGATTGAAGAACTGCACCGGATAGCCGCCGGCGGCCGTGCCGAGCCACCCGAAGATCGGCATCAGGATCAAGGCAATATACAACAGACTATGCACGGTTAAACTGGCCGCACGATGGAATCCGCTCAACGGCGGTTGATAGGGCGGAGGTGGCGAGACACGCCGCAGTGCCAGCCGGATCACCACCAGAGTCAGCAGCAGAATCCCGAAGGTCTTGTGATACCCGTAAAGCTGGTTCGTCATCTCCGGCCCGACCAGCTCTTTAAGCCCATCAAACCCAAGGTTACCCAGCAGCGAGCCGATCACCAACAATCCGAGAATCAGCACGGCGATCAGCCAGTGCAATAGTCTGTGAGCGAGGTTATAGCGCAGGGTTTGCATCCTCTCCTCCGCAAGACGTCGATTGAGTGGCGCTCGCCGCGGCGAGCGGGTTCGTTAACGCGACGCAGTATAGACCGCCGCGATCGGCCGACCAACCATCAGCGTCGGGAAGGTGGTTTGTTCAACTCTCGGGCGGCGCTCTTCGGGACCAGGCTAAATCCCGTCTCCCCGTTCACGATGCAAAATTGTGTCTCGGCCAGCGTGTTGAAGAACGGCTGGTGCAGGTTCTGACCGAACAGCGTCGTTACGCAGATATCGCTTGACTCCGGCACCGTGGGCGGAACGAAAAACCGGAAACGCAACACACGGCTCGCGCCCGGACGTAACGTCGTTGGAATCGGGTTTCCCGTCTGAAACTGCGTCGTCCCAGTCAAGGATCCGGCATGTTCCGCGACAAGGCTCGAGCCATGCACGATGCTCCAGGCCGCGCCCTTGATCGGCCGATGATCAGTGCGGTTGGCGACACGCACCGAGAAGCGGCAGACGCCGCCGGACGACGGCAGATCTTCGCATGGTTCCACGACAGAGAGCGCGATGGGGTAGCGTTCGAGCGGAATCTCCCCGACGTCGCGATCCTCTCCCGCCAAGACCTGCGGAATCGTTGGGCCGTCACGCGCAATATAGCCTTCGGCGTGAACGACAACTTTATAATCTCCCGCCATCAGGTGTCCCGGACGCGCTGGAACAAACCGAAAGTAGCCGGCGCCATCCGTATCCATCTGGTCCAGGAAGTCACACCAGACAAATCCGTCCTCCTCGGAGCAACCCTGGAGCTCCAGACTGGCATAGGGAGAGTCGACCCCGGATAGCCCCACACCCGTTTCGGCATCCACGACCCGACCACTGATCGAACCGATATTGGTCGGCGCGGTGATCTCGATGGTCCCGACGTCGTAATCGACCCCCTCGGCGACGCTGAAAGGCCCGACTTGGCCTTTAAAGCCAAAGCCTTCCGTGTAGGCGCGAATGAGATAGCTGCCGACCGCGAGCGGCGCACCATACTCATCTCGGGTAAAACGGAAGTTCGCTCCATCAGTCGTTTCAGCAAGCGCGACCTGGTCATTGCAGGACCCCGCATCGGCGGCATCCGCACACGCAAAAAGATAGACCCACACCGCCTGTCCGGTGCCGATTTCGGTTGCGGGCTCTGTTGTGGCGACAACGACCCGCCCGAGAATCGAGCCGACCCCGGCAAATGGACTCAAACGCAGCAGGTAAGTCCCTTCGCCGATGTGGTCGCCCGTAAAGCCGCTGTCGCTCCAGCTCGTCGCAGCCAGGACAACCGATCCGTCGGCAGGAATGGTGATGACCAGCCGCGAATCGCGACTTTCCAGATAATCGTCGTTGTAGGCGACGAGCGCGCAGTGACTATCAAAGAACCCCAGAAAGGGGTCGTCGAGTGTCCCGCTGCCGCTACTGGCACCCTGAAGCCGGACGTCCAGGGCAGCGCCCGCCGCAGCTTCCAACCGATAAAAATCGACATCACCCGCCGATTCGACGCGGACCAAATCACCGTTCATCGAAAACGGGACGGTCACCTCTCCAAGATAGGTAGCGGTATCACAGCGGTTGTTCGGCTCCTGGTCGGCGGCAAAACCTGTCGCCACGACGCCAGGCAACGCGAGCATCATCAGCGAGAAACACCACCAGGCCAAAGGAGGACATCGATGAGAGTTCATGGGTTCCTCCGCATACACTGTTCACGTTCAAGGCAGGTTCACGATGCGTTAAAAATGCACGTGATGTGCGCATCACGCATCTTTAACACCTTCTCACTGCATCAGTTTAGGCGGTGATGTCGAACATGTCTGACCTGCCAGTTTGTAGCGGGTGCTGATGGTCATGCAGAGGGTCGATGAGCCATCGGTGATGTCGGCCACCTCGGGCTTCCGCACCCGCTAAAGGCGGACTACCCCAGGGACTTGAACACATCGTCCGAGCAGGCGGTGAATCCTGCCGGCCAGGGGCGCTTAGGCGGCAGCGAAGCCGAAACTGGAGCGGTGCGTCCGGGTTCACGCCGCCAACCGTCACCGTGACCTTGTCTTGACCCACGAGAGCGATGAGTTTCGAGAATTCCGCCGAATAAAACCGTGGGCAATAACCGACGATCGACAGGGGGTCCGCAGTGCGCATCAGCAGGGCGCTCGGATCGTTCGGGTTCTGGAGATCCTGAACAAGAAAGAGCGATTCGCCTGACGTGAGATCGCCAATGCGCTCCCTCGCCGGCTGCGGCAGATGCCGGATGCCGTGACTGAAAAACTCCACGACGTAGTTGTTCTCGGGGGTCGGCTCCGGGCAGGGAAAGACTTGCAACGCGTCGGTCGCCCGCGCGCCGCCGCTTTTGCCGAGAAGCTCCAGCGCGTCGTGGTCTCCGGGGGCGAGTCCCAGCCACATCAGGAAATCACGATACTCGGGCCTGGATCGAGGCATCAGGCGGTTTGAAAAAAGCGGGAACAGCTCGTGATTTTCGAGGACGTTTCGGTAGGCATAACGAGTTGTAGGGGCGAATTAATTCGCCCCTACAAGCCTTTCATGCATGAACAGTCGGAGGGCTTATTGCCAGAAAATCCGTTTACTTGTCAAAGGGTCGCCGACGTGCACCTCAAATCTTGAGAAACAACGGCTCGGTTAGCCGGCAAAGTTCGCCGCCACGAACTCCCAATTGATCTTGTCCCAGATGGCTTCGAGGTACTTCGGGCGGGCGTTGCGATAGTCGACGTAGTAAGCGTGCTCCCAGACGTCGACGGTCATCAGCGCGGTCTTGCCCTCGGTCATGGGGGTGCCGGCGTTGGAGGTGTTGTAGATCTCGATCGAGCCGTCGGCGTTCTTCACGAGCCAGGTCCAACCGGAGCCGAAATTGGTGGCGGCGGCCTGTGAGAACTGCTTTTTGAACTCGTCGAACGAGCCGAACTTGGCGTTGATCGCATCGGACAGGGGGCCGTTCGGGGCGCCGCCGCCATTCGGGCTCAGACAGTTCCAGTAGAAGGTGTGGTTCCAGACCTGGGCCGCGTTGTTGAACAATCCGCCCGAGGATTTCATGATGATCTCTTCGAGACTCATGGTCTCGTACTCGGTGCCGGGGATCAGGTTGTTGAGGTTGTTGACGTAGGTCTGGTGGTGCTTGCCGTAGTGGTAGTCGATCGTCTCGGCCGAGATAACCGGCTCAAGGGCATTCTTCTCGTACGGTAGCGCGGGCAGCTGGTGGGCCATGGTCAAGCCTCCTGGAAAAGTCGTTGGTGATCTTGGTTGACAGTCTCCTGAAATGTTGGACCATGTTCAGGTATCTCAAGTCGCAAGCCTGTCAGGCAGGTGGGTGGGTGCGGGAACCTTTTGGCGCGTTGTTGCGGGCCGCCGATGGCTTCCGCGGCGGGGGCATCGCGTTCTGTGGCAACGGCGCGATTCTGAACAGGGGAATCCGAAATACGATGAATGCGATCGAGCTGGGTCTGTTTGCGAGTCGCCTGGAATCCGTCTGCGAGGAGATGGGGGTGGTGCTGCGTCAGGCGGCCTTCTCGACGAATATCCGTGATCGGCTCGACTTCTCCTGCGCGGTCTTCGATCCCGATGGGCTGCTCAGCGCTCAGGCCGCCCACATCCCGGTTCATCTCGGCAGCATGGCCTATGCGATGGCCGACATCATCGACACGCTCGACTGGGCCGGAGGCGACATGGTGGTGCTCAACGATCCATTTCTCGGCGGGACGCACCTGCCGGACGTGACGCTGATCGCCCCGCTGTTCGTTGGGGGTCGACTGGTCGCTTTCGTAGCGAATCGGGCACATCATGCCGACATCGGGGCCACCGTGCCTGGATCGATGCCGGTGTCGCGTACGCTCGACGAAGAGGGTCTGATCATCCCGCCAAGCCGCCTGCTCAGTCGCGGCAACCTGGAGCAGCCACTGCTCGCCCGGATTCTCGGCGTCATGCGTAACCCGGACGACGCGCGAGGCGATTTCTTCGCGCAGATCGGCGCCAATCGTGTCGGATTGGCGCGACTAAGCGCGTTAGTCCAGAGCCTCGGTGTGACGGCCTACGAGACATCCGTTCGCGCGCTCGACGACTATGGCGAACGCCTTGCCCGCGCCGCACTCGGCGCGATTCCGCCGGGGTTGTATCGCTTCGAAGACCTGATGGACGACGACGGACAGGGCACCGAGCGGATCCCGATTCGCGTCGCCATCGCGGTCTCGCCCGAGCGGATTCATGTCGATTTCTCCGGAACCGCCGATCAGGTCCCCGGCAATATCAACTGCCCGCTCTCGGTCGCCGCCGCGGCGGTACTCTATGCCTTTCGCTGTCTGATGCCACCGCAGACCCCGGCCTGTGCGGGAACCTTCCGCTCGATCAGCCTGGCCGCCCCGCTCGGCTGTCTGCTCAACGCGC
>JBGSKP010000501.1:0-4459 GCA_041741175.1 Thiocapsa sp.
GCTGTCAATGTGCGTCGGGCGCCTGCGCGTTGCCGGGCAGATCCTCGACGAGGGCGTCCGTGCCGTCGACGATCCGATGGTTTTCATCCAGCCACTCGCCCAGATCGATCAACCGGCAGCGTTCGCTGCAGAAGGGACGCCAGCGGGACGCCGGACCCCAGACCACGGGCTTTCCGCAGCGGGGGCATGAGACGGTCTTATCCATTGCCAACAAAGCCTGTTCTTCCGGTTGCGTTTCAAAAGACGCAACAGGTCAGCCTGAAAGGAATGTTTTGAGCGGTCTGAGCCGGCCGTCCGCCCAGATCCGCCGACATGAAACGGATACTGAAGCGGCTCTTATGTCCGCTGATCTCGGGATAAAGTGCGTCGTCGGCGTTAATGCTGACCCGCACCATCTGCGCGGGAGCCTGGACATCGAGCGCCTCCTGGAAAAAGCCGCCCTCGGCGACGACCTGGCGGGGCGAGGCGCTGCCGCGCGACAGCGACAGGGCTAGCCGGATCGCATGCTGTGCGGGCCGCAGATCATGCAGCCAATGATCAAGGCGCGCCTGACGGCTCTCCGGTGATTGGATCAGCCAGTGGTGAAAATAGGGGATGTCGAAGCTGCAGGCGCCTCCGGGAATACTGCTGCGTTGGGCGATGCTCTTCAAGAACTCATCTTCACGGGCGATCTGACCAATTGGGCTGGAGAGGCGCGTCACGGCGGACACGGCATCCTGCAGGTCGCCGAGTACGCGCTCCAAGGCTTGTGGGTCGACGCCGGGTTGATCCGCGATGCGTTTGATCGTCGCGATGTTGCGCTCAAGCTCCTTGACCAGCTCGGTCTTCAGATCCGCGCGGGCCGTCACCGAGGCAATGTCGATCAGGGCCTCCACGGCGACACGGGTGGCCCAGGCATCGTATTGCGGCGCGAAATAGTTGAGCCGCTCGAACAGATGCTCCAGCCGCAGAAAGGTGCGGACGCGCTCGTTCAGCGGATGCTCGAAGGTCAGGAGTGTCGACACAAGGGCGCCTCGGGGCTCGCGCAATCCGGATCCGGCCGTAACGGCTCGGTCGGCGCGGCGGTCATTCAAAAAGTCGCGCGGCCAGTGCCGCCATACGCGATCGGATGGTTTGAATTCTCCGGTTTTTGCGGTGGGTTGTCACGGGCTCTTGTCGGTATCGTCCGGTGGGTCGATTGGATCGACCGTCGCAGGACTCAGCCCAGGCGCAATGCCTGTTTGTAGAACCGCGACACCGCGTCCGGGTCGTCCGTCATGAGGATCGTGTCCAGTAGCCAGCTCGGCACTCGGCCTTCGGTCGCCATCCGGGCCAGTTGGGTTTTCAATCCCCCCCAATAGCCGCCTTCGCCGGAGTCGTCGAAAAAAACGATCGGACCGGCCTCGATGACGCCCAGCTTCATGTCGGTCAGCGTCAGCCCGATCTCTTCGAGTGTGCCGACGCCGCCGACCAGAAACAGGTGGAAACTCGCGATCTCAAACCAGCGCTGTCTGGATTGGCGACTGCGGGCCTGAAAAGTCTGGTAATAATCGGCGCTCTTGTTTGGCTCCTGGTCCACCGTCTCGATGAAGCTCGAGCCGACCAGCAGTCCGAGTGCCCGAGCGGCATTGGTAACCTGGAGCATTGATCCCGGACCGCCACCGGTGAGGATGCTGATGTCGTGGCCGAACAACCCTTGCAGATTGGCGATCAGACGCGCGGTTTGTCGGGCGGCCCGCCTGGTCAGGGGCTTGACGGAGCCGTAGATGGCGAAGATCAGGCTGGAGCGGAAGCGGTCGACGTTCTGCGGCGTGGTGAAATAACCGCGCAGGCCGCGGTAGACATGCCGGACCACATGAGCGCGGTTGTCATTGCACCAGAAGACCTCGATGCCGAGACCTTCGTAGTCGCCGAGGCGGCCATGATCGCGCGCCGACAGGAAGGGGCCGTGCTCGAACGAGGCACGCCGAAAAACAATTCGGCCGATCCGTTGTTGCAAGGCGGCGGCGCAGATCTCGGTGTGCTCGATCAGGTTCGGGAAGTAGCCGAGCAGCAGGGTCGCACGCGCGCCGTCGGGCAGGTCATTGAGGATCCGGGTGCCGTATTCAGTGAGGGGATCAAGCCTCAGTCCCTCGGCAACGAGTCCCGCGGCGAGGTCCGTGCCGTCGCGCGGATCGCGCGGCGTATGGGGTTGGGTCCAGAGACGCTCCGGGTCGACACCCTTGAGGAGTGTCTCGGGATGTGTAGCAACCGCCATCATGCGGTGGGAGTAACGATCCTTCAGCGGAGCGGCTTCGAGCCGGTCAAAGATCCCGGCGAGTCGCCGATACTCCTGATCCGTCCCGGATTCGGTTTGTGTCGGCGCGGCGGCTGGCGCACGGGGCGGGACGCCGAGGCCGTGCCAATAGTGCCGGCTCGGCGTGAGCGCAACGGCGTCATGCACGGACGCCGCGACACTCGGGTTGATGATCAACTGATCCGACCGGTTGACGAACTCCAGATACACATTCGTCCCGCGGGTGGAGATCGGGTCGAGGACCGTCGCCTGCAGGTGGAACCCCAGCGCGTCGTCCAGATTGCGGAGCACGACGTAGTGGCGATGCAGAAACATCGAGCAGGCCGTCACCAGGCCATCGTGCGGCGGAAGCTCGATATGATCGACGCTCTCGCGGATCTGCAGTCGATTGAGCAGATCTTTGCCGTCGGCGTGGGTGGAGATGGCGATGATCTGCTCCAGGGTCAGGGGTTTGCGGAAACGGAAGATCTGTCGCTGTGGTCGCAGGATGAGATAACCGTTGCTGTCGATCGAGAACCCTGCCGGGACCTGAATGGCGTTGTTTTGAATCAGCTGATGGATCTGGGTTGAGCGCAGCCGGGTGTCCTGCGGACTGAACACCAGACGCCCGACGCGCAGACCGGGAATCACGATTTGTTGCAGATGCTCGGTGATGCCGAACGAGCGGATCGCCGAGACCACGTTCAGTCTGATCGTGCAATGCTCGGCATTGAACGCCGGCGCTTCGAGCGGGTAGATGTCGATCCCGATGCGGGCGAGACGACTGCGTGCGGCAAAGACCAGATCGCTCTCGCGGCCCTTCACCAGGGCCCGGAAGCTCGGCGAGATCGTGAACTGTGCCTCGACGATGAATCCCGCCTCGTCGGTCTTCGCGATGCGCGTGATCCAACCGTCGCCCGCTTCGGGGGTCGCGTACATAAGCAGATCCTGGAGTGGCTGGGGGCGCGAATCGTCGTCGGCACCCGTATGCAGCGTCCGCGGCGCGTCTCGGGCTCTCCGGTTGGATTTACCGCGCGCCGGTCGGCCGATGCTAGAATGACCGGCCAAACAACATGCAGCGCAGCTCCGACGGTGTCAACCGGCGCGGAGCGGATTCGACAACGGGCGCTCTGGCGATTCGAGAGAAGAGAGGTCACCGATGGCCGGTCATAGCAAGTGGGCCAACATCAAGCATCGCAAGGCGGCGCAGGACAAGCAGCGCGGCAAAACCTGGACCAAGCTGATCCGCGAGGTCACGGTCGCAAGCCGCGAGGGTGGCGGTGATCCGGGCGCCAACCCGCGCCTGCGCTTGGCGATGGATAAGGCGTTCGCCGCCAATATGCCCCGCGATACCGTGGAGCGCGCGATCAAGCGCGGTAGCGGCGGGATGGAGGGTGACGACTACGAGGAGATCCGCTACGAGGGTTACGGTCCGGGCGGCGTGGCGATCATGGTCGATTGCATGACCGATAATCGCAATCGTACGGCTGCCGAGGTTCGGCATGCCTTCAGTAAGCACGGCGGTAATCTGGGCACGGACGGGTCGGTTGGTTATCTGTTCACCAAACAGGGCATCATCAGCCTTCAGCCCGGCACCGACGAAGACGCGGTCATGGAGGCGGCACTCGAGGCGGGCGCCGAGGATGTCGTCGTCAACGACGACGGATCGCTGGACGTGGTGACCACACCCGATGCGTTCGGTGCGGTGAAGGATTCACTGACCGGCGCCGGTTTCGATACCGAGGTCGCCGAGGTGTCCTACAATGCCGCGACGCTTGCAGAGTTAGACCGGGACACCGCCGAGAAGCTGCTGCGCCTGGTGGATGTCCTCGAGGAGCTGGACGACGTTCAGGACGTCTATCACAACGCCGAGATTGCCGAAGAGATCCTGGCCGAGCTCGATGCCTGATCGCCTGGCCAGACCCCATCGCCCGTCGGATGCTCCGCCGGATCCTGGTCTGGATGGGGCAGTCGCGCCGTTCGTCCGCGCACCCATCGGCCCAACTGGCCCCGCCCGCCCCACAGCGAAGCTGCGCCACCGGATCCTGGGCATCGATCCGGGCTCGCGTCAGACCGGCTACGCCGTCATCGATACCGATGGTCAACGCAGCATCCGGATCGCCAGCGGTACCCTGCAGGTCGGCCGGTATCCCTGGCCGGATCGTCTCGGGTACATCTTCGACGGCGTCGCGGCCATCGTCGCCG
>JBGSKP010000502.1:0-3507 GCA_041741175.1 Thiocapsa sp.
GCGGCCTCCGGCCCGGCCCTGGCGAAGCGCCTGATCGAGGCGCTGTCCCTGGGTGCACGGCGTCAGTGTGTCTATACCCTGGTTGGATTCGATACGGGTCTGGAGGATCGCTCGTCCCTCGCCCCCCTCTTCGGCGTGACCCGCGATCTGACGCGCGGCGATCGCTTTCGTCCGACCGGCTGGGCCGTCTCCATGCTGAACCAGGTCATCGCCGGCGATCTGTACCAGGCCCGGATGACCAAGGGGGCCGATCCCAGACTGCTCATTGCACCCTTCAAGGGCCCGCGTGGCTGGTCGCTCGCGGTGGTCTCGAGCGCGAATGCGGCGCGACAGGTGACGTTGAGCTTCCCGAACGAAAAGACCAGGAAGCCGGATCGCGCCCGCGTCCTCAATGCATCGGCCCCTCTGCAGGGCAACGATAGCGAAGAGACGATTCGCCCGAAACCACTCGCGCTGAAGAAGCTTTCCGCAAATCGTGTACAGTTCACGATCCCGGCCTATAGCCTGGTGATCTTAGGTCCAAAGGAGTTGCTGCCATGACGGGCGACGCGTTGTTCTGGCTCTGGGCTCTGCTCGGCATCCTGCTCGCCCTGTTGAGCCTGCCCGGTACCATGGAGCTGCTGCTCGTGACCATCGGCGGAGCACTCCCGCCGCGACCGGAGCAAGAGCAGGAGACCACGCCAATCGGCCGGGTTGCCATTCTGGTTCCGGCACACAATGAGGCGCAGGGGATCAGCCAGACGGTGGCGTCCCTGAAAGCCTGCGATCGCGGCGACGCCGATTTCGAGGTTGTCGTGATCGCGGACAACTGCAACGACGCGACCGCGGAGCTGGCACGAGGCGCGGGCGCACGGGTTCTGGAGCGTCGGGATTTGGAGCAGCGCGGCAAGGGCTATGCGCTGGACTACGCCTTCGGGGTGCTGCTGGAGGAAGCCTTCGACGCCTTCATCGTGGTGGACGCCGATACCCGGGTCGCGGCCAATCTGGTCACCGCCTGTCGCCGGGCCATGCGCCGGGGTGCCGCCGCGTTGCAATGCACCTATCGGATCGCCAATCCCGAGAGCAGCCTGCGCGCAAGGTTGAGAGACATCGCCTGGATGGCCTTTAATGTGTTGCGTCTGCGCGGGCGCGAGCGCTGGGGTCTCTCGGTCGGTCTGCTCGGTAATGGCTTCGGGCTGCCGCGCGCGACCCTGGCGGCCGTGCCCTATCTGGCGACCAGCGTGGTGGAGGACATGGAGTATCACTTGCGTCTGGTGGAGAGCGGTCGGCGGGTGGTCTTCGTCGAGGGGACGATCGTTTTATCCGATGCCCCCTTTGATCGCAGCGCCGGTGCGGTCCAGCGCGCGCGATGGGAGGGCGGACGCTTCAGAATGGTCATCGACTGGACGCCGAATTTGACGCGGCGGGTCCTGCGTGGTGAATGGCGCCTGGCCGAGCCGCTGCTGGAGCTGCTTCTCCTGCCGCTGGCTTACCATGTACTGTTGCTGCTGGTTGCTCTGCTACCGCCCTTTGGTCCGACGCGGCTCTATGCCGTCTTCGGATTGGCGCTGGTTGTCACGCACGTCCTGGTCTCCATCCGTGTGAGTCGCGGTGGCTGGCGCGATCTGCTCGCCCTGGCGAGCGCGCCGCTCTACATCATCTGGAAGCTGACGATCCTGCGCTCGATCGGCCGTGCCTCGCGGACCGATGCCGCCTGGGTGCGCACCGACCGCACCGCCAACGACCGTGCCACAAGTGACCGTCCCACGAGCGACCGGCATGAGACCGGGCGCGATGGTCAGGGGAGTAAGCGCTGATGTCCGCTCCGACCCTGCCTGACGTCTCTGTCATCATCGTCTCCTTCAACACGCGCGATCTGCTGGTCGAGTGTATCGAGACACTGATCGCGCAGGCCGGCGCGGTGAGCTACGAGATCATCGTTGTCGACAATGCCTCGCGCGACGGCTCGGCGGATCGCATCGCCGAGCGATTCCCTGAGGTGACGCTGATCCGCAGCGCGGTTAATCTGGGCTTCGCGGCCGCGAACAACCTGGGGTTCAAATCGGCCCACGGGCGCTATCTGGTTCTGCTCAACTCGGATGCCTTCCTGCAGCCCGGTGCACTGGAGCGGTCTGTCGGCTACATGGATGCCGATCCCGGCATCGGTCTTGGCGGGGCGCGCCTGGTCGGTCGCGACGGCGAGTGGCAACCCTCCGCGCGGATGTTTCCGTCGCTGATGAATGAGTTCCTCACCCTCTCCGGGCTGGCGGCACGCTTTCCCCGCAGCCGCTTCTTCGGCGGTTTTGATCGGACCTGGGCCGATCAGATGGAGCCTGCGGATATCGACTGGGTGCCCGGTGCCTTCTCGATCGTCCCGCGCGATCTGCTCAAGCGGATCGGCGATTTCGACGAGGCGTTCTTTCTCTACTACGAGGAGGTCGACCTCTGCCGCCGTGTCCGCGCGGCGGGCCTGCGGGTGCGCTACTGGCCGGACGTGGTGGTGGTGCACATCGGTGGCGAGTCATCGCGCACCCACGGCAATCTGGACATGAGCGCGGCGGGCAAGGGCTCCCAGCTGACGCTTTGGCGGATGCGCAGCGGTCTTCTTTACTATCGTAAACATCATGGCTGGCTCGGGGCCTGGGCGGTGCGCCAACTGGAGGCGCGTTGGCATCAGATGCGCGCCTGGCGCAATCGCAGCGAGGATCCGCACAGCCGTGCCAAACGGGCGGAGTCGCTGGCGATCGTCGGCCTACTGGAACGCGCCTGGAGCGAGACCGGCGGCGGGCTGCGTTCCCCGCTGCGACCCTGGTAGCGGGCGTTTTGGGCGAAGGCGCGGGCGAACGATCAAGAGGACAGGATCAGGCCATGTTCGACAACATTCGTGAAGACTGGCGGACCTACGAGCGCGACTGGGCGCGCCAGGGCCTCTGGGTCATGCTGGTATATCGCTTTGGGCGCTGGCGCTACGGGATCAAGAACCGCGTCCTGCGTTGGCCGCTCTCCTTTCTCTACAAGCTGCTCAAAGTCCTGTCGCAGATCATGACCGGGATCGATCTGCCCTGCGAGGTCCGGCTCGGTCGGCGTTTCCTGATCGAGCATTTCGGCGGCATCATCATCAGCGGCGATGCGGTGTTCGGTGATGACTGCGTGGTGCGCAATGGGGTCACCGTCGGTCTGCGCCATCGCGGGATCCGCGGCGCGCCGGTGATCGGCGACCGGGTGGACATTGGTGCGGGCGCCAAGGTGTTGGGGCCGATCCAAATCGGCAACGATGTGGCCATCGGGGCCAATGCAGTGGTCATCCAGGACGTTCCCGAGCGTTGTGCTGCTGTCGGGGTGCCGGCGCGGATCATCGCGAGACGCGATGCGCCCCCGGCGACCGAAGACGCGGCACATCAATCGAGACCCTCATGACACGCAAATCCGATCTGGAGATTCCGGGGCCGCTTGGCCGGCGTCAACGGCCACTGCGTGCGCTCTGGCTGCGCAGCCTGCTGCCGCCGCTCAATCTGCTCGGCGGTCTGC
>JBGSKP010000503.1:0-1919 GCA_041741175.1 Thiocapsa sp.
CCCGACGCCGGCCTCACGGCGGCTTACACTCCGGCGCTCGCCCGGCGGCGCGGGCTTGCCGGTAGATCTCGACGGCGCGCTCCATGCCCCCGGTCAACTCCTCCATCCGATTGTCGTGGGAGGGATGGTCGGTCTGAGGCGAAGCCTCGCTAGGGATTGGCCCCTGCGAACGACGAACAGCGGCGCGATCTGCTCGAAATCCTCGACGACCGCTTCAAGCGGCGCGCCACCCTGGTCACCAGCCAACTCCCGGTCACCCTTTGGGATGACGACCTCGGCGATCCGACCCTCGCCGACGCCATCCGCAATCGGCTCGTCCACTGCGCCTACAAGATCAATTTGACCGGAGACTCGATGCGCAAACACTCCTCCGGGTTGACAGACGACCCCGCCCTCGCGTAACGACACCCATCCCGTGTCGCGGGGCCACTTCGGACCGGCCGCTTTGCTTCGGACTGGCGGGCCGGATTGGATCAGAACCAGTGCCCACTTTCCTTCGGACCTGGTGGCCACTTTCGTCGGAATACGCATCCATGGACCCCAACTCCACGCGGGAGGGTGTCGCGCCGGCCTGGGCCGACTGTCTCGCCCGCCCCGCAGCGGAAGTCACGACCACGGCCCTGCACCTGATCGAGGGCAACATCCCGCCGGGCCTTCGCGGCACGCTGTATGGCAACGGCCCGGCGCGCTTGGAACGCGGCGGGATCCGGGTATTCGATCGCCACAGCCTGAAGCCACTGGCGCGAGGCGAGACTGAGCCCTGGTTCCAATGGCATTTCGGTGCCTAGCTGTCGATCGATGACGGGGCTTGATACTTTGCCGGCACTCGGACTCCTTGCCCAGGGCTGTCTCTCGTTGTGACCGAGCGATGTCCACGCGGTAGCGCGATTCTGGTCAACCGCCGCGAGAGCAACCAGGCAAGCGTACCGGCAGCCGTTCCGAAAGCCGATCCGGCATTGCTTGCGGCCGTCGCAACAGGCCGCTCAGCGCCCCACCGTGACCCCACGCCAGAAGGCGATATGCGCCTTGATGCGTGAGGCCGCCGGCTTGGGTTCCGGATAGCTCCAGGCGGCGTCGACGTTACAGTCATTCCCCACCAGGATATGGTAGTAGCGCGCTTCACCCTTCTTTGGGCAAACTGATCGCCGTTCGCTGGGCTCCAGCAGATCTTCACGGACCGATGCGATGGGAAAATAGATATAGCCGTCCATCTCTTCGACGTGCTCGCTCTCGGCGATCACTTGATCGTTCCAAACGGCTTTCACCATGGTGCAACACCTTCGGTCGTTGGGTTGTCGCTCCGGATCTCGTCCAGGGACGACAACCCGAGGAGATGAGTCGCGCGGATCGCGGTGGCCACATCGCTCACCGGGTTCCGACGACGGTATAGGCGGTCAGGCTACACAGAAAGCCGCCAGTGCGACTCAGCAACGCCTGTTCGGCGCTCCACGCCTCGGCCATGGCCGGGGACATGCCGCCGTCCTGGACGGCTCGTCTGACCGTCTCCGACAGATTGTAAACGCGATCGGCCAAATCAAAATCCGTGATCACCGAGACGCTCGGCTCGGTGACCAGATCGTGAAAGCCGGCGTCGCAGACGAGGCGCGGCAAGTTCCGACCGATCCAGGGGTTGGTGAAGGCGCGGGCCCAGCGTGCTTGAACGATGGTTGTCGCCTCGATCAAGGCGCTACTGACCGAAAAGGTGCCCCAGTCGTTGTCGTAGACCAGCAGGCGACCGCCGGGGCGCAGGACGCGCGCCATCTCGCGGATCACCCGCTCCGGGTAGCGGATGTGTTGCAAGGAGCGATCGATCCGGCAGCGATCCACGCAGCTTTGCGCGAAGGGCAGGAATCGGGCATCGGCTTGCAGGAACTCCAGCGCCGTCGTCGGGAAGGTCCGCGCCCGCGCCTCCTCCAGCA
>JBGSKP010000504.1:0-1897 GCA_041741175.1 Thiocapsa sp.
GCGACGCGCGCTCACGCGCGCTCAAGCGAGTCGCGAGTCGGCGCCTAGAGCCCGTGCGCGACAGCCTCGGCAGACACCACGGGCAGGAGCGACCCCAGATTGGAGACCGCGGCGATTCGCGCGAGCGAGTCCGGCAGATTCCGATAGGTCAGACTCGCCCCGCGGGCCCGGGCGATGTCCAGCCACTCCAGCAAGAGGGCGAGTCCGGCACTGTTGGCGGACTGCACTTGGGCAAGATCGATGTCGATCTCGGCACCGCGCTTGAGCAGCGCATCCGCGCTCGCCGCCAGGCGCGACACTGTCGCGAAATCCAACACGCCCTCCAGGGCGTACCGCCCATCAGGGCCGGGTCTCAGCCGCGCCTCACTCATTTGCCCGTCCGGGAATTCATCTCGCCTAGCGTCGCGATCAGGCCGTCGACACCCTTTTGACGGATCTCGTTGGTGAAGCTCGTGCGGTAGTTGCCGACCAGGCTGGCGTTGTTGATCACGACGTCGTAGACCTTCCAGGAACCGGCGATCTGATGCATGCGATAGTCGACCGGGATCGGTGCGGCGCCCGGCGCGCTGATCTCGGTCGAGACCGTCACGGAGGTCGGCTGCCGCCCGGGCTTAACCGGCAGATAGCGGATTTCCTCACCGGAGTAGCTCAAAATCGAGCGTGCATAGGTGCGGACCAGAACCTGTTTGAATCCATCGACCAGGGCACGTTGCTGCGACGGGGTCGCCTCGCGCCAGGCTTGTCCGACCGCGCCTTGGGTGATGCGCTCGAAATCAAAGTGCGGCGCCACGCCACTCTCGATCATCCCGTAAATCAGTGTCGGGTCACGATCGACCTCGGCACGACGGGCCTCCAGGGTTTTCAGCATGGTCTCGGTCGTACGCTTCACCAGCGCCGTCGCCTCGTCCGCCGAAGCGAAGGAGGCACCCGTCCAGAGGGTACAGAACAGGACAAGCAAGATACAAAAGGAACGTCGCGTCGGCATTAGTCTCCTCCGGCTTTACTGAAAAGGAATTGTCCGATCATCTGCTCGAGGATCAGGGCCGATTGGGTGTGGGCGATCGCGTCGCCGTCACGCAGATACTCCATGCTCCCGCCCGGCTCCAGGCCGATATATTGCTCACCGAGCAGCCCAGCCGTGAAAACATTCGCAAAGGTGTCCTCGGGGATGGTGTCGACGCCGGCTTCGATCCGGATGGTGACCACGGCCTCGTAGGTGTCCTTGTCGAAATCGACCCGCTCGACACGTCCGACACGCACCCCCGCCATACTCACCGGGGATCTCACCTTGAGGCTGCCGACATTCGAGAAGCGGGCGGTAAGCTGATAACCCTCGGTCTTTACGGCCGCGCTCAGGTTACTGACCTGCATCGCCAGAAAAAAAAGGGCCACGAATCCGATCGCCATGAAGAGGCCGACCAGGATCTCGATGCCGCGTTGCTTGCCCATGCGCTCAGTCTCCGAACATCAAAGCCGTCAAGACAAAATCAAGCCCGAGCACCGCCAGGGCAGCGTGGACCACGGAGCGGGTCGTCGCCCGACTGACACCCTCGGCGGTCGGGACGGCGTCGTGACCCTGAAACAGCGCGATCCAGGTCACCACAACCCCGAAGACAAGGCTCTTGATCACGCCGTTAACGATATCCTCGTGGAAGTCGACCTTCGACTGCATTTGACTCCAAAAGGATCCCGCATCCACGCCCAACAGACCGACCCCGACGACATAACCGCCGAGCACGCCGACGGCGCTGAACATAGCCGCAAGCAAGGGCATCGCAATCAGACCACCGAAAAAGCGCGGCGTCAGGATGCGGCGCACCGGATCGACCGCCATCATCTCAAGACCGGACAACTGCTCGGTTGCCTTCATCAAACCGATCTCGGCGGTCAGGGCCGA
>JBGSKP010000505.1:0-3352 GCA_041741175.1 Thiocapsa sp.
GCCCGTTGCGGCGCCGTAGCCGGTGCGGGTGCGCCGATAGCCGCGGGTCTCGCCCACCTCGTGCCAGTTGGCGGCGCGGTAGATCGTGCCGTGAAACCGCTGCGGGTCGACAAAGGTCTCGAGCAACAGCAACGGGTAACCGAAGCGCTCCGGCCAGTCTCTCGCCAAGCGCCGTTCGCTCAACGCCAGCACCCGCGAGGCGAGGTTCGCGACGTGATGTTCGGGGAGGATCAGAAACCGGCTGTTGTTGGCGATCAGGTGCAGACGATCGTATTGACGGCGAAAATCCCAGCCGATCCAGGCGTCGCGCGCGGCACACTTCCAAGCCGGGGCCGAGAAACTCAGTACCGCCAGCCACCGGCCCTGCCAGATGGCGACATACCGGAGCGTGTGCCCGATCTTCGGCAACGCGCCCAGGTCGTGATGGGCCTGCATCAGACTCTGGAAGCGCGCCTCCTCGGACGCGGTGACGGGGGTTTTAGGGCGACCTCGCGCAAGGCCACGCTCGGGTTCTCGGGTGGAAGTGTCGACGACGACGCTTTCTACCCGCGCTGCCGGGCGGTGTTCAGAGTCGAGGACAACCGCACGGCACAACATTAAATCTTGGCTAGAACGGTTTCGTCCTGGCCATCCTGCCGGCGACCCTCTTGGGGGATCGCGGATACCCAAGAGGTGCCAAAAGTGGCCGAACGGGCTGGACTCGAGATCCGGTGTACGCGCGAGCGTACCGCGGATTCGAATCCTACCCTCTCTTCCAGAATCAAGGCGATAACAATCCCCCGGCAAAGCCGGGGGATTTCCCGATTTAGTGCAGAAGCGCGAAGCAGAGCTTAGGCGCCATGCTCAATCGCCGCTGGTACCAGTCTGGATCTTTGTTATCTTCGGATCGGTTATTCCTTCGATAACGGTGTCGCTAGTGTTTCCGAAGTAATAGACTCGCGCGCTCACCGTAATTCTGCTACAGGTGGCTGTGTTCGTGGAACCGATGAAAGCATTACCCTCATCGAACGTCAGCGCGGGCGAGCAGGTTGCGTTGCACGATGTCACGCTGCCCGGGAGCGGCCGCGTGCAAAAGTCAGCCGACTGACCCCTCTGCAGATTAGCAAAGGTAGTCGTGCAAATCGTCCCGCCAGGCCCGGTTGGGGAGAATCCTCTCCGCCAATCGATGCTGACGGTACAATCCGTGCTTGCCCCGGTATTTGTAACTGTAACCACGGTAGCCGAACGTGGCGATACACCTGTCTGTGAGTTCATGTAGCCGAGCCGGAAGCGCCCGACTGTGCCAGGGGCGAGCTCCGCCCCTACTCCTGCCTCGCCGAAGCTGCCGTCTGGGCTTTCTTCGGCAAATAGACCCGGTGCGAATCCAATCGATAGAATCCCTGCTCCGATGGCCGCACCAACTACCAGTGATTTCAGTGACATGATAGCTCTCTTAGCTGATTGCACCATTGCGATATGCAGATTAGCTCGCAGACCTGGATTGTCAAGGACAGAATAAACGACTACTTCGTTGACAAAGAGAACAGCTGAAGCTTTGCGCTTTCACATAGCCATATCATAATATGAGGAACCACGAATATAGCTATTTAATGTGATATCCAGACGTTGTTATTGAGCGACATACTGCGTTTCCGGAAGGTGGAAAAACGACATCACACGTTCTGTGCGATGCTGGAGAGACTTCAACGCCGAGTGCACACGCTTTTTCAGGTCGCTTTTATTCTTGATCGGTTGCCGATCAAGCTGCTTGTCCTTGATTTGCTCCCGGACATGCTCATCCGGATTGAGTTCGGAACTGAAGGCTAGTAGGAAAATCCGGAGTTGACGGCGATGTCGCCACACAAACCAGCGTCCCGTCTTTGAGCAATGAAGTGAGGCGCGATCGACGATCAAGAAAATGGGATGCTTTCGCCCTTCAATGACTAGACCGAGAAACGTGATATATTCTTACGAGTTGATATTCTTTTCCACGACATGGTACTTCAATTCTCCGTCCGGCGTGACAACGTAGAGAATATTCAACCGTCCCCGTTTCCCCGTCACATCGACATCGGGTCCGATACCGTGCGCACTCCAGGTTTTCCCCAACCGCTCTCGCAGGTCAACAGCGGCTTCGTCCTCAAATCCGGTATCGGCCCGGATGGTTTTTTCAAGGCTTTGAATTTTTTGAATGTCTCGATGACAAGGCGATCCGAGGCGACCGGGTCGTGCCCCCGTAGAATACATCGATTTTATAGGCAGAAACTGCGCTTTTCTTATGTCGCTTTTTAGTAATCATCGTTAACTGGCTGCATTGGAATCATACTTGTCGCTACCGACGGGCCCCTGTGTAGCTTTTTGCGACGATGATCAGAATCGAGTTCACCGAGCAGGATATGAAGAAAATTCAGCAGCTGCGTTACGCGCATCCACACCCAAGAGTGCGTCGGCGAATGGAGGTGCTGCGGTTGAAGAGTCAGGCACTTGCGCACCAGGATATTTGTCGGCTCGCGGGAACTTCCAGCAACACCTGACGGCAATACCTCGGGATGTTTCAGTACGGTGGGATCAAGAAACTGATGGAATTCAACTTCTCGGGGATACCTCAGCGTCAGACCCCTATTATCTATTAAGTCAGACGTACAAAAACCGAGCAGGTCTTTAACTGGCACCAAGACCAGGTGGACATGATTCGGCATCTGGCAATAGGATAGAACCTGCGTGACGCATGCCGGGCAGGACAGTGGCAGCACTCGGCGAGCGTCGGCTTGATGCGCGCCGCCGAAGACGGTTCGATGTCGTCGCTTATCGCGTTGCGTGACATGCTAAGGTCATCCAGTCGCAACCACTCCCGGGAGATTCAACCCATGCCCCGATTCGCTCGATCCGCCCTCCTCGGCCTTCTCCTGATATCCGCTACCGCAGCCCTCGCCGAGGCACCGGACGGCTACGCCTTCAAGCCCTTCGACCAGGCCATGCAACAGGCGCGGGACGAGGGCAAACCGCTCTTCGTCTACTTCGGCCGCTACGGCTGCGGCTACTGCGAGAAGACCAACAAGGAAGCCTTCTCCGACGCGCAGGTGCACGAGCGTTATTCCGCGCATTACGCACTCGCCTATGTCGATGCCGAGAGCGGCGAGCGTCTGCGCCTGCCGAGCGGGGAGCGCATCACCGAGCGCGAGCTCGGGACCCGCTACGACGCGTTCGTGACGCCCGTCTTTTCATTCATGACGCCGGACGGGGAGACTGTCCTGCGTCTGGTGGGCGTGCAGCGGATCGAGGATCTGCTCGAGGCCGACGCCAGGATCCAAGAGGCGCTAGCCGTCGCGGGTGCCTCGTGAGCCGTGTCGTGATCCGGTGCGGCGCACAACCC
>JBGSKP010000506.1:0-13486 GCA_041741175.1 Thiocapsa sp.
CGTCGCTGGTGACGGTGGCCTCCGGAGGTTCCATCGGGCGCGAGGGGGCAATGGTGCAGCTCTCCGCCATGGTCGCCTCTACCATCGGGCGGGTCGGACGCTTTCCGCGCGACCGTATGCGCCTGCTGGTGGCGGCCGGAGCGGCGGCAGGTTTGGCCGCAGCCTACAACGCACCGATCGCCGCGACCCTGTTCGTCGCGGAGATCGTGCTGGGCTCCATCGCGATTCAGCACATCGGCCCGCTGATCGTCGCCGCGGTCATCGCGAACGTCACTGTCCACGACATCATGGGATACGCACCCGTCTACGAGATCCCGGCGTTCAGTCTGGTGAGCGACTGGGAGCTGGCTCTCTATCTGCTGCTGGGGATCGTCGCGGGCCATACGGCGCCCATCTTTCTGGGTCTGCTGGGGCACTCCCATCGGGCCTTCGCCCGGCTACCCATGCCGCTGTCCGGACGGATGGCGCTCGGCGGGCTCATCGTCGGGGCCATCTCGATGTACGAGCCTGCGGTTTGGGGCAATGGCTACAGCGTCGTCAACACGGTGCTGCACGAACCCTGGGTCTGGCAGGCGCTGCTGACCGTGATGGTGCTGAAGATGATCGCGACCGCGGCAACACACGGCTCGGGTGCTGTCGGCGGGGCCTTCACGCCGACGCTCTTCGTCGGCGCGCTGCTCGGGGTGCTCTTCGGAACGGCGGTCCATGCCGTTCTGCCGGTCGGTACCGGGCCGCCGAGCGCCTATGCGGTGGTTGGCATGGGGGCGATGCTCGCGGCGACGACGCATGCCCCTTTGATGTCGATCATGATGGTCTTCGAGATGACGATGGACTACGAGATCGTCCTGCCCTTGATGCTCGCCGTGGTCACGGCCCATTACACCGTGCGGCGGTATGTGGATGTGGCCCCGATGTATGCCGAGTCTCTGCTGCCGCGGGAGGCGGATGCGCGTGGTCGATGAGGCGAACCTCTGCTTCAGCCGGGGCGTCCGATGACGCTGTGCTCATCCAACCGCACTGTCGGCTCTCTCGGCACGCAGCGCCAATCGATGCGTGAGACCGCCGGAGCGGTGTCACGCACAGGATCTAAACAAATTGAATTGCGGCACAGCCGCCCACTAACCGGATCGCGGAGCGCGGGAAGGCCACCGCCGTTCCGATCGGACAGGTGCGGTGACGCCGACGTCACCTGTGGTTGCGTTCATCATGGCGCCGGTGTAGATCATCGGCCGAGTCAGTCGTTCGGATCAAGCGATGCCCGGAAAAAGGACGTGAATCTGCGGCGCAAGTCATGCCAAGATGCACAAGGGTTGCAATACAATCCCCAGCGATTTTAAGAGACGACCTAGCGTCAGGCAGTGGAGGCGGGCGGCGTGGTTCGACCATGCATTCGCAACGCCCGTCATGGATATCATGGTGCGCCCTAAGCGCCGGCTCGCCGACGGCGAGGTGCGCGAGTTCGATGCCGTTGCGCTCACCACCGACCTGCTGTTCCTCAACAGCACCAAGTCCAGTCTGCGCAGCGCCGATGTGGATCGCTTTATCGATGACATCGCCACCTTCCGGCGGTTCTTTCCCGAGTACGCGAGCCTACCCTTGATCGGCATCCTCGCAACCCTGGCCGTTGATCCAAGCGTTCTGGCCTATGCCGGCACGCAAGGGTTCCTGGTTTTAGCGATCGGCGACCAACTCATGGACATCCAGAATCCACCGGGCTTCGACCCGAAGCGCTGGTAAGCACCGACCACATCCCCATGCCGGCATGGGCGACGCAGAGCGTCCGATTAGAGTCCGGCGCGTGGAGTGAGTGCGGTGCGCGGGGCGCGTTTGGCTTGAAGCGGTTCGTAGACGTCGGCGTGCAGTCCCTCCGACTGGACGAGACCATGGACGATCTGAAGCTCGACGCCATCGGAGCGTGTCAGCTGGATGCCGGCCTCCTCAAGCGGCTGCAACTGGCGTTGCACGGCGCGATGGATGTCCTCGCCGATATCCTCGTCGATGCCCGGATAGAGATGGGTTTACAGACCGTCGTGGTGATGCCATGCGCAGCGAGATCTCCAATGAGGTCGAGCCGTCGTCGACTCGGGGTGCGAGGTGACAGTGCAGGTCGAGCATACTGCTTCTCGAATGTGAACGGCATCCAGATCAATGGACTCAATCTAACCAACTGATGGGCTCTCACCGCGAACGTCCGCCTCTGCTGATCCGCCCCGGCTTCTCGCGGCGGTTTGCCCTCTTTGTCGGCCTGACCCATGTGTCGGCGGCGCTTGCGGTTCTGACATTGCCCTTTGGTCCGATCAGCCTTGTGCTGCTGCCGCTCATCGCTGTCAGTGGGCTTTACGTCCTGGTTGTCGACGTCCTCGGGCGCGCCTCCTGGTCGATCCGGACTGTCATCTGGCAGGCGGACGGGACCTGGCAGATCCACTTCGTCTCCGGTGCGCAGCGGGAGGCAACTCTGGCAACGGCCACCTTTGTCAGCCTGCCGCTCGTGGTGCTCAACTTTCGGCTCGGCGCACTGCGTCGTCGCGCGCTCCCGGTCTTCGCCGATGCGCTCGATCGGGAGCAACTGCGCCGGCTGCGCCGACAGCTTCGCATCGAGGGTGCGACAGGGAATCAGGACGCCGACCCGAATGCGGGGTAGCTGAACCGGCACCGCGTGAAGAGCGGCATTGCGATGACCTAAGTCAAGGAGCCCCCGCCGCAGGAGCCGCACAATGACCGGATGCCTGGCCTCTGAGCGGTCTGGACTACACCACATGCCTGGCATCGGTCGGTGTTTAAAATCGCTCATCGAGGCACGGAGTACACCACGAATCGCCCCTTCGTTTTCCGCGTCCCCCGTGTCTGCGCGTGAGCCAGGACATCAACATCAACGCAGAGGTGGCGAGCACCGCATGATCACTGCCATTACAGATACCTTTACGCATGACCACCACCGCTGCGATCAGCTGCTGGCCGCAGCGGAGGCGAGTTCCGGCAAGGGCGATTGGTTCGCGATCAGCGACGCGACCACCGCGCTGGTCACGGCGATGGATCGTCATTTCGCACTGGAGGAGGATCTGGTCTTCCCCGCGCTGGCGCGCGTGTTTTTGGTCGCCGAGCAGCCCATCGAGGTCATGTGCAACGAGCACGCGCAGATGCGCCAGTTGTTCGAAGATCTCGTCGAGGCGGTTACGATGCGCGACAAGACCGCTTATCTCGGCATCCTGGAAACGCTGCATTTCGTAGTCCAGCAGCACAACTATAAAGAGGAAGGCGTGATTTATCCCATGGCCGATGGAGCACTTCCCGAACAGGCCGAGGACATCGCCGCCCGGATAACTGCGCGCTAAGAAGCTGTCTGGAAACGCCCCAAGGATTCACATCGACATCTGAAGTCGAAGCGGCTTCCGGGCGTGTCGAGCCGGCTGGAAGCCAGCTCGAAGGTCCGGGACATCTATGAGCGCGTTCTTGGACAGCCTTGAAGCCTGTGGCGCCTCGCGTCGCCCGTGCAAGCGGACTTGTAGGCGCGGGCTTGCCCGTGCTGGCTGCACGGCGGGGTCCGTGGAACCCGGCCAAGGCACGCGCCTATTGCAGCGGCGGGTCTGTTGAATCCTACGCGCTCACCGACGAGCGTCTCGGAATGGCCTTCGATGTTCCGCCTGGCCTTGCTTCGCCGCGAGATCGACGTGCGATGTACTCGGTAGCGCATCGGTTGCGGTCGCACCCGCGGTCGGCGCCAGGTTTGACGTTCGAGCCGTGAGCGACGCTCGGGCGCAGACCGCCGGCGGGGCTAAACCTTCTTTACAAAGCAGGTTTTCAGGACAAGACCTTTCACCTTGTCGGCATTGCACTCGATTTCCTCTTCATCCGACGTGAGTCGAATACCCTTGATGACTGTGCCTCGCTTGAGCGTCACCGACGTGCCTTTGACCTTCAGATCCTTGATGACCTGTACCGAATCGCCGGCGCTCAGTACGGCTCCGTTGCTGTCTTTGACGTTCATCTTGTGCTCCCGATTGGCGTATCACGCCGTACTGTCGTGTGTGTGGTAATCGCATCCATCCGGACCCCGATGCGTGCGCTGCGGTTTTCCATGATGTCCACTCAGATGTGTAAGCCTTGTGTCCGATGATAAGTTCATTATCATTAAAACACGACAAACGATTCCGCGGCGGTGCTTGGCCGTCGGCAACAGGCAAGCGATCGAGACATGGGGCCGTGCAGCAGAACCAGACGCTTTTGGAGTTACCGGGTGACGGCTTGGGTGAACGGGGCCGTCTGCGTGTGCTCGAGACCGGGCAATGCGACCCGGAGCGCCTCTACGAGCGCATCCTGAGCGGTCGCTACGGCAAGCCTTTCATCGTCGAGGACGGACGCACCCGGCGGCTCTACTTCAGTCTGCGCTTCGTGCAAAGCTCCATGCGCATCGCCGATCCGTGCGCCCTGGACTTTGCCTACACGCGCAAGATGATGGCCTTCCTGCTGTTTGCGCCCGATCCCGAGCATGTGCTGATGGTTGGTCTGGGCGGCGGTTCACTGGCCAAGTTCTGCCACCGCTATCTGCCGCGCACACGCCTGACCGCGGTCGAGGTGAGTTCCGACGTCATCGCCCTGTGCGCTGAATTTGGCGTGCCCCGGGACGAGCGCCTGGTGATTGTCCGGGCCGACGCCACCGACTATCTTCCTGGCGCCGATGCCGATGCGGACGTCCTGCTGCTCGATGGTTTCGATGCCGATGGGATTTGCCCCGCGTTTCTCAGTCGCGATTTCTATGCGGCAGCACGCTCCCGGCTTAGGTCCGGCGGCCTGCTGGTTGCCAATTTTTGTGGTCCGCCCGACGCCTGGCATCCGCATTTCATGCTCCTCGACGCGGTCTTCGAGGGCCGCGTTCATCTGGCGCGCGTCAGCGACAACGACAATTACGTCGCCTTCGCGTTTGTCGATGTCGGCTTCCCGCTCGACTGGGCATGTTTGGAAGCCCGTGCAGCCGCACTCACCGGTTTATGCCCGCTCGACTTTGGCATCCTGCTCGAACGACTGCGCGACGGCGCCGATCTACGTCGACAACTCCGCCGTAAGACAGGCCGGGTATTTGATTCGTAGGTTGGATCAGCGCAGCGCATCCACCATCTCCCAGTGGTCGGGAGCGCCACTGTCGAGACCTAAGCGGCGCCTGGTGGATGCGGCGCGGCCGTCGCCATCGCCCAATCGTTTGTTGTCCAGATCGGCGTCGATGTCGCTCATCGTCCGGTAGGCGTGGCCGATCCTTGCAACGTCTGAGTTTCCCTGAGAAAAGCCCAGAATCAATCCTACGGGATTTTCTCGCTCTCGGCATGACTGCGGCTCGGACCGCAAGGGTCTGGGAAGCCGATCTCAGTCGCTCAGCTACGCGATCTCGTCGATCGGCGACGCCTGGATCCCGCGATCCAGTCCGCTCCATGGCGTGATGTCTTTCTGATAACGGCGCATCACCAGGTTGGCGATCAACCCCGTCCAGCCGGTTTGATGGGCGGCACCGAGGCCCTCGCCGGTCTCGCCGTGGAAGTATTCATAGAAGCTCAGATTGTCGCGCCAGTGGACGTCGTCGTGCAGATGTCCTTCGCGCGCCAGAGCGGGGGACGGGGTGCCGTTCGGCGGGCGATACAGATCGACCAGGCGCTCTGCGATCAGGTTGGCGATCTCGGCCAGATTGAGTCGCTGACCGTCTTTGCAGGGGACCGCGACCTGAAACTCGGGTCCGAGGAAGCGATGGTATTTTTCCAGCGCCTGGATCAGGGAGTAATTGGTCGGCAGCCAAACCGGGCCGCGCCAGTTCGAGTTGCCGCCGAATAGGGGCGAGTTGGACTCGCCGGGGACATACTCCATCAGTGCGTCGCCGATACCGGGGATCTGTCCGAGGTGAGTCTGGGACGCGTGGATCCGGCTGACGCTGCGGACGCCGAACGGCGAGAGGAACTGCTCCTCGTCGAGCAGGCGTTCGAGGATCCGCGGCAGCATCCTGTGATCGACCAGGGCCAGCAGATGCTCGCCCCGGTCGTTTTCCCAGTCCGGACAGAGACAGACGGTACTACCCCGGAAGAGTCCGCCTTTGTGGGCACTGAGCAGCTCGGCGAAGCGCGGCGCATTGGCGAGGAGTCGCTGATCGACGACCTCGGCGGCGAAGAGCGGGATGAGGCCGACCCAGGAGTAGACTTCGATGCGATGGCCGATCCCGTCCGGGGTTACCAGCAGGTCCATGAAGAAGCCTTTCTCATCGTCCCAGAGCGCGGGCATGCCGGTCTCCGGGTTGCCCGCGATCGCCGCACCGATCGCGAGGAACTGCTTGTAGCAGTGGATCGCCATGTCTTCGTAGTTGCTGTTGCTGGCACAGAGTTCCAGCGCGATCATGGTCATGTTCAGACTGAACATGGCCATCCAGCCGGTCGCATCGGCTTGCTTGAGGCTGTAGCCGGGCGGCAGGGGACGAGAACGGTCATAGACCGAGATGTTGTCGAGCCCGAGAAAGCCGCCCTCGAACAGATTGTGCCCGTCGGCGTCCTTGCGGTTGATCCACCAGGCAAGATTGAGCAGCAGCTTGTGAAAGACGCGTTGCAGAAACTCTAGATCGCCCGCACCCCGTTGCACCCGCTCGGCGCGGAACACCTTGAGCGCGCCCATGGCATGCACCGGCGGATTGGCGTCGTCGAAGCCCCACTCGTAGGCGGGGATCTGGCCGTTTGGATGCAGATAGCGATCCGAGAGCATCAGCTCGATCTGGTGCTTGGCAAAGTCGACATCCAGCAGCGCCAGGGCCGGGCAGTGATAGGCCAGATCCCAGGCAGCGAACCAGGGGTACTCCCAGGCATCCGGCATCGAGATGATGTCGCGTGCTTTGAGATGGCGCCAATGACTGTTGCGGCCCTGTTGGCGTTCCCGCGGCGCCGGGATCCGGTCGCCTTTTAGCCAGCGCTCGACATCGTAGTGATAAAACTGCTGGGTCCAGACCATACCGGCGAGGGCCTGACGCAGGATGCGGTGGTCCGTTGCGCCGGCTTCGGGCAGCAGATCGTCGTAAAACACGGTGGTGTCGGATTGACGCATCGAGAGCGTGCGCTCGTCGCGGGCGAAGGGCGCGTTCAGCGCCTCGGCGCTCAACACCAGATCGATCTGGGCGTGCCGGTCGGGATCCACGCTCCAGTGGCCCCAGGCGGCGAATTTGGTCCCGGTGAGCTCCGGATTGACCGCCGCGACCTCGCCCTGACAGACCCGACGGTGAAAGGCGTCTTTGACGAACGGACGCGGATTCTCCCCACCCCAGATCAGCTCGGCGTTCGACTCATTTTCGGTGAACAGCCGCTCGGCCGGCTGCGCCCCATAGAGATGGTAACGGCCCAGTGTCGGATGCTCCGCCTCAACCGCCCAGGCGGCGCCGGCAGGGGCCGGGACGTCCCGCAGCAGGGGTCGCACCGCGTCATCGCCCCAGGCCCAGGTGTTGCGGAACCACAGGGTCGGCAAGAGATGGATCACCGCCGTATCCGGTCCGCGATTTTTCAGATAGATCCGGATGTGGATCTCGCCGGGCCCCGCCTTGGCGTAGAAGACATCCACATCCCAATAGCGCTGTGCGTCGAAGCAGCCGGTGTCGATGAGTTGGTATGGCGGCTCCGTTCTGGAGCGCCTGGCGTTCTCGTCGATCAAGGCGCGATAGGGGAAAGGCGCCTGGGGGTATTTGTATAGATAGCGCAGATAGCTCGCCGTGGGCAGCGCGTCGCGATAGAAGTAGCACTCTTTGACGTCCTCACCGCGATTGCCCTCGTGCCCGGTCAGCCCAAAGGCGCGTTCCTTCAGGAAGGGGTCACGCTCGTTCCAGAGCGCCAGCGCGAAACACAGACGCTGCTCGCGGTCGCAGATGCCGCCCAGACCGTCCTCGCTCCACCGATAGGCGCGTGAGCGGGCCTGCTCGTGGGGGAAATACTCCCAGGCGCTGCCGTCCGGACTGTAGTCTTCCCGCACGGTTCCCCAGGCGCGCTCGGCCAGATAGGGGCCCCAGAGACGCCAGTCGGCAATCCCCTGACGGGCCTCCTCCAGGCGTTCGCGCTCGGCGTTGACGGGTGGTTGGCTCATCTGAGCGTCTGGATCAGGGCGGCTGGCTCGGCGACCGGCGGTAGATCGCGTTGTGGGCCGATCCAGTGGACGAGCTCGGAGTCGCCCGATGTCCACTGACCTTTCGTCTGGTTGTCGGGCGCGCTGCCGGTGAAGAGCAGATAGCTGTATTTTCCGTAATGGGGCAGCTTGCGTGTCAGACCCGGCAGCGCCGCGGGGTTGCCGGCGCCAAGCCAGCCGATCGGCTGCTCGCCGCGCCAGGCGGTGAGGACGGCGCTGATGTCTGCCGATCCGGCATCCGTCGTGTCCCCGGCGAGCTGCACGCGGCCCTGCTGCGGATCCAGCGTGACGCCCCGGGTCAGTGCGGTGAAGGGTTCGAGCCAGTGATTCTCCCAGCCCAGCAGCCAGATCGCCACATCCTTGGGCAGGTCCTCCACGCTGTCGTCCCAGCGGACCTCCCAACCCGGATGGCCGTTCTGCCAGGCATCGGCGAGACCCTCATAGCCGCGCTTAAACTGCGCGGGCGCCGCAGCGGGCAGAAGGATCAGCCCGCGCTCCGCACCGAACAGGTTGCTCAGGGCAACCGGTGTTTCGCCCGGCAGTAGCTCGCGAAAGACATCGAACCAGGGGTCGACGGCAACGCGGATCGGCTGCGATGACAGGATGGCCCTGAACTCGCCATCGGACTCGCCGCCGGATCGGCTCAGCTCGACGACAAGGCTGACGGGATCACCGTTCTCTTGCTGGATACTGACCGGAACCAGGAGTGGGAAGGCCGCTCCGGCCTGGGTCTGCTCGATCCGTCCGCTAAGCACGAAGCCGTTCTGCGCGCTGTCCGGCACGACCGCGACATCGCTTAGGCGCAGCCGTGGTGCCCCGGTCCGCGCGGTCCAGGTCTGGAAGAACTCACTGAGATCACGATCGCTGGCAGCCTCGAAAGACCGGCGCAGGTCGTCGAAGTCCGCCACACTGAAGCGGTGATCGGCATAGAGGCGTTGTAACCCGGTCTTGAAGGTCGCGTCGCCGAGCTGACGACGCAGCATGTGAAAGAGCATCGCCGACTTACCGTAGCCGATCGCCTGCGAGGCGGCGCCGTGGCGGCCCCGAAATTCAACCAGTGGGAAGTCGCTGCTGTCGCGGACATAGTCTGCATAGCCTTTGAGCATCTCGCGCCGGTAGACCCAGCCCTCGCCCGCTTGCTCTTTGAGCAGATGATCGGCGAGATAGGTCGTGAGACCCTCGCTCCAGTTGCCGGCGGCATAGTCGATATAGACGCTGTTTCCCCACCAGTTATGTAAGATCTCGTGCGGGTAGGAGGTGTGGATGATAAAGGGCAGTCGAATCACCTGCGGGCCGAGCAGGGTGAAGGAGGGCATGCCGTAGCCGGTTTCCCAGAAGTTCTCGACCAGGGCGAATTTGGCGAAGGGATAGGGGCCGATCAGATCGGCGTACAGGGCAACATAGGTTTCGGTCGCGTCCAGATAGCGTCGGGCCAGTGCCTCGTCGGGCTGGCGCAGATAGACCTGAGCCTCGAATCCGGACGCGGACCTCCGGTAACGCTCGAAAGGTGCCGCGATCAGATAGATGTCGTCCTGCGGATGGGACTCGGTCCAGGTGGAGATTCCGGATGCGGTGTCGCCCGGCCCGACGCCCTGCGACACAGCGGCCCAGCCCGCGGGCAGTGTAACCTTCAGACTAAATGCCTGGAGCGTCTCGTCGATCCGCGGATACCAGCCGCTATTACCGTCGAGAAAGACGCCGTCCGCACCGATGGCCCCGCGCGACCATTCGCGCGTGCGGCCCATGCCCTCGGCGATCTGCTCGCGCGCATGCGCGATCCGTCCGCCATAGGTCAGCGTGATGGGGCCGGGTTGTTGGATGATCAGGCGATAGCCTGCCAGGTGCTCGATGCGTCCAGCCGGGACGATCTCGGCGTGACCCGATGTCACCCGTGGATCCATGTCCGCATGCAAAAAAATCGTCCATTCAGCGCGCTCTTCGGGCAGAGTCAGGACATCCGTCACCGTCAACGTCGCGGCGTCCGGATCGATGAGGACTTCCAGCGCATGCTCGATGAGCGGCGCGGCGGCCGGCAGATGGGTGCAGAAAAGCAGCAGGGCGCTTGAAACGAGGCCACGTATGAACAAGTTACGCATCAGGCTTTTGTCCGGTAGGTCGAAAGTTCAGGAGCGCGAGCGGGCATCTGCCTTGCGCCAACGTCGATAAACATGCGGGCCGAGTCGGCTCATGACCATAGAGGATTTCTTCGTGTCTTGTCACCGTCTTCCGGCAGCCCCTGCCGCCTGTTTGACTGCAACCCTGGTGGCCATCTTGATGACTGCCGGGATCACAACCGGCGCCGCGGCGTCGCCGGGCATGGCGTCTGAAGATGTCGTGGCTACCGAGACGGTGTCGGATCAGGCTGAGGCGGCGATGACGCAGGTCCTCGACCTGTCCAGCCTGAGCGATATGGACAGCTTGATCGCGCGTCTCGCCAATCGGCGGGTGATCTTTGTCGGCGAGAGTCATGATCGCTACGAGGATCATCTTAATCAACTCGCGGTGATCGAGGGCCTGCATGCGCAGGGCA
This sequence comes from Thiocapsa sp., assembly GCA_041741175.1. GTDB lineage: Bacteria > Pseudomonadota > Gammaproteobacteria > Chromatiales > Chromatiaceae > Thiocapsa. The sequence continues at coordinate 10,655 of JBGSKP010000506.1, forward strand.
AGCCGCTCGCGATCGGCATGGAGTTCTTTCAACAACCCTTCCAGGATGCGCTCGATGCCTACATCGCGGGCGAGATCAGCGAAGCCGATCTACTGCGCCGCACCGAGTATTTCGACCGCTGGCGTTTCGACTATCGACTCTATCGTCCGCTGCTGCGCTTTGCGCGAGAGCAGGGCATTCCAGTGATCGCGCTGAACCTGGAGGCCGAGCTGACGCGCCGTGTCGGTGAGGTCGGCATCGCGGGCTTGACCGAGGCCGAGCGGGCGCGCATTCCGGCCGACATCGATCGCGAGGATCCGACCTACCGCGAGCGCATTGAGGCGGTCTTTGCCATGCATCCAAGCGAGCGCGAGCAGGACGTCGAGCAGTTCATGGAGGTTCAGCTGCTCTGGGACGAGGGCATGGCCGAGCGTGCCGCGGCCTATTTGAAAGCGAATCCCGATCGCACCCTGGTCGTGTTGGCCGGGTCCGGTCACATTGAGTACGGTCAGGGCATCCCGAAACGTCTGACGCGGCGCCTGGATGCGCCGACGGCAACCATTCTGAACGGAACTCAACGGCCGATGGATCCGGCGGCGGCCGATTTCTTCCTCTATCCGCAAGAGGTCAAACTGCCCGCGGCCGGGCTGCTCGGCGTCATGCTGGAGCCGGGTATCGATCAGCGCGGCGCGTTGATTCAAGGCTTCGCCGACGCCAGCGGGGCGAAGGATGCCGGCATCAAGGAGGGCGACCGGATCGTGCAGATCGGCGACCAGCCAGTGGCGGCCTATGCCGATGTACGCATCGCACTAATCGACGGTCATCCGGGCGAGAAGCTCCCGGTCGGGGTGCTGCGCAAAGGCAAGGGCGATGCCGATGAGCGACTGAGCTTCGACGTGGAACTGCGTTGAGCCGCATGCGACCGGAGCTGCTTTCGCCGGCGGGTACGCCGTGCGCTATGGATTATGCCTTTGCCTATGGGGCCGACGCCGTCTATGCCGGCCTGCCGCGCTACAGCCTGCGGGTGCGCAACAACAGCTTCGACCAGGCGACGCTTGCCGCGGCGAGCGCCGCGGCCCACGCACGCGACAAACGCTTCTATCTGGCGGCGAACATCCTCTCGCACGGGGCCAAGCTCAAGAGCTTCGTCGCCGACCTGGAGCCGATTGTCGCGATGGGTCCGGATGCGCTCATCATGGCCGATCCGGGGCTGATTCGACTGGTGCGTACGCGCTGGCCTGCGCAGCCGATCCATCTGTCGGTGCAGGCGAATACGACCAACGCCGAAGCGGTGCGCTTCTGGGCCGATCAGGGGATCTCGCGCGTCATCCTCTCGCGCGAGCTCTCGCTGGAGGAGGTGGCAGAGATTCGCGTCGCCTGCCCGGATGCGGAGCTCGAAGTGTTTGTCCACGGCGCGCTCTGTATCGCCTACTCGGGACGCTGTCTCTTATCGGGCTACTTCAATCACCGAGACGCCAATCAGGGTGCCTGCACCAATGCCTGTCGGTGGGATTATCGGGTGGCGACGACCCGCGCGGCGCCGTCCTCGCCGGACGCCGCGACGGGGTCGTTCAACAACGCCGAAACCACCAGGCATCCGGCCGCCGACGAGGTCTATCTGCTCGAGGAGCGCGAGCGTCCGGGTTCCTATCTCCCGGTGTTCGAGGACGAGCAGGGGACCTACATCCTGAACTCGCGCGACCTGCGCGCGGTCGAGCACGTCGCGCGCCTGGCGGCGCTGGGCATTGATTCGTTGAAGATCGAGGGACGCACCAAGTCGCACTACTACGTTGCCCGAACCGCTCAGGTCTACCGCGCCGCGATCGACGACGCGGTTGCGGGGCAACCCTTTCGCGACAGGCTGCTGACCGACCTGGAAGGGCTCGCCAATCGCGGCTATACAGAGGGGTTCTATCGGCGTCACGCCCCGAGCGCGCTGCAGAACTATGACGACGGGGCCTCGCGCAACCAGCGTCAGATCTTCGTCGGCGAGGTGACAGGCAGCCGTGACGGCTGGGCCGATATCCGGGTTAAGAACCGGTTCGCGGTGGGCGACGAGCTTGAGCTGATGACCCCCGGCGGGAATCATCGTTTTCGACTTGAGCGGATGACGACCGCCGAGGGTATGGATCTACCGCTCGCCCCTGGAGATGGCTGGCAGGTCCGTATTCCGGTCCCGCTTTCGGCCGGGGCACTGGCGATGGGTTTGCTGACGCGGATGCTGCTTAGCGGATCCAGTCAATCAGATGCATGAGCGGATTGGTTCTCGGCCCCGGTCGGATCGCGCGCCCGTAGAGACTTTCCCCGGCCTGCAGCACCGAGTTCGGATCGCCGGTGATCAACGGATGCCAGGAGGGCAGGGCGTGGCCCTCCGCCAGGCGGCGATAGGCGCAGGTCTCGGGAAGCCATCTGGAGTTCGCCAGGGCGGCTGGGGTTAAGGTGACACAATCGGGCATGCGGGCCGCTCGATTCGGGTAATCGCTGCAACGGCAGGTTTCCAGATCCAGCAGCGCACAGGCGACCTGTGAGTAAACGATCCTGCCGGTCTCTTCCTCCTCGAACTTCTCCAGGCAGCATTTGCCGCAGCCATCGCAAAGCGACTCCCACTGCGCCCCGGTCATGACCTTGAGCGGGACAGTCTCCCAAAAGTTATCCGCGCTGTGATCGGGGTCGCTCATGTCAAGGCCATCGCTATCTTGAAGAGTGCGCGTTATCTTGCCTGATCCGAGCGACGGCTGCACGCTCACTGCGTTCGGGGGTGTGATCGACACTGACGCGTGGTTACGGACTCACGTTGCGGTCGCCTGCGCGAACGGGCCTGTAGGCACGGGCTTGCCCGCGCTGGCAGGCAGC
>JBGSKP010000507.1:0-5437 GCA_041741175.1 Thiocapsa sp.
TCTGCCGCGTCCGGGGGCGCCGGCGAAGTTCACGCCCGAACAGATCTGCGCGATCATTGCGCTGGCGTGTGAGGCGCCCGGCGACAGCGGCTTGCCGATCACCCACTGGACCCATGCGGCACTCGCCGCCGAGGCGATGCAGCGCGGCATCGTTGCGGAGATCTCCGCCCACTCGATCGGCCGCTTCCTGCGCGAGGTCGATCTGAAGCCCCATCGCACCCGCGGCAGGATCAACAGCCCGCGCGATGCCACGTTCGAGGAGACCTGCCGCGATGTCTGCGAGACCTATCGCTTGGCGCCGGAGCGTGCCGCCGCGGGCATCGAGACCCACAGCATCGATGAGATGACCGGCGTGCAGGCCCTGGAATGCGCGGCGCCGACCCTGCCGACGCGCGCGGGACGCACCGAGCGACGCGAATTCGAATCCATTCGTCACGGCACCCTCACGCTGATCGCCGCCTTCAATGTCGTCGCCGGCCAGGTCACTTATCGCCTCGGACCGACCCGCACCGAGGTGGACTTCGCCCAGTGGCTGGCCGAGCTGCTCGCCAGCCGCAGCGCCACCACGCCCTGGCATCTGATCATGGACAATCCCAATATCCACGCCTCCGAGGCGATGGTGCGCCTCATCGCCGAGGCGATCGACTTCCAGGGCGATCCGGGCGTCAAAGGCAAACGCGGCCTCCTCAAGTCGGTGCCCACCCGCGAGACATTCCTGCGTGACCCGAGCCACCGGGTCGTGATTCATTTCACCCCGAAACACGCCTCCTGGCTCAATCGGATCGAGATGTGGTTTTCGATCCTCGCACGCAAAGTGATCCGCCGCGGGAGCTTCACCTCGGTCGAGGATTTGCAGAAAAAAATGTCCGCGTTCATCGACTTCTTCAATACCACGATGGCGAAGCCGTTTCGTTGGATCTATGAGGGAAAACCACTGGCCGCGTGAGCCATCACAACGGTCTCGGGATTTTTACAGCGCAGCAGTAGTTAGGCGCATTTAGTCGACCCACTCAATGCTGCTGCCCTCAATGCCCGCAGGGCAATCTCGTAATGAGACATAGCCAAAGTCGTCTAGGAAGCTGCGGAGGTCCTCAAGATCGCTCGCTGAATCCAGCGCATCTCTATGGTCCTCAAGATCGCCGATATATAAGCAGCCATCAATCAATGGCCGGATGTCTTCAAGGTCTGTGACGAGCCCGAGGTCTACGTCGTAGTCGGCGGCGAGAACTAGAGCCGACCAGAGGGGCAGGAAAGCGAGACCAAGATACTTCCTCATTGCGTACTCTCCGAGCTTGCAGGGCGCCGCTCGAGCTAAGCGGGCGCCAACGGCAGGCCACCTGGCCCAGGCTGGTGGTACGCGGTACACTTTCACCAGCCTGGGCCAGGTGGCCTGCCGTCGGCGCTCCGATTGAGCCGAGGGGCTAGGCCTCAGTTTGCCGCGGCTAGAAGTGCCTTGCATGCTCTTCGCGGAGGTGTCTTGCAAGGCCATCAAAGTCAGGAAATAGGGGTTTCGGGGTCAAGTCTTGCAATCACGCATCACGTGATTGCAAGACTCTCCTCTCCTCTTCGCTGCGCACAACCGAAAGGCAATTAAGTCGGATCGCAGGGTCAAGGCAGCCTGAGCTGTTTTGAGCCGTCGATGTAATCGCCAGGCCTTGTTCATTATCCCGGCCACCCGCCCTCAGACCGCGACCGGCATCAGATAGGGTAACTTGGGCGGACGTGGCCGTCGGCGTCGCGGTCGCGGCGGCAAGGGCACGCGCAGGAGGAGCTGTTCGAACAGCTCGGGGTGTGTCCGCCCGAAGAAACGCTCGGCGGCAGTCGTGCCGTCGGGGCGGCGGGGCGGCAGATGTGGAAATTGTGCACGGCCGTGAGTGCGGCGAGCTTGCGGTCGCTCAAGCGATGACGCCCGTGATGATACAGCGACGGCCGTCGCGGCCTTCTACGCAGGAGCTGCTGCGTTGGAACAGATGGGCAGGGGCCTGGGTCAATTAAGAAGAGCGGCAAACCGACCAATTCGCCCAACCAGCGGCTCGGCTTCGACCGCCCGTTGACGCGCCAGCCTTAACGTTGGGCGCTAGAACTAATTAGGGACAGACCACGGTTTCTCGAGGCTGAGCGATTACAGAATAGAGTTTCGCGATTCAATCAGAAACAACCGCGGTTCGTCCCCGGTTTCCCGAAGCTGCCACGCGGCTTCTTGATCCCGACACCGGTCGGTGACTACAACCCGGACTGGGCCATTTCGTTCACAGCCGGGAGCGTTCGACATATCTACTTCGTTGCCGAGACCAAGGGCAGCATATCCTTGATGAAGCTCCGCCAGATCGAGCAGACCAAGATTGCCTGCGCGCGCAAATTTTTCGATGAGATCAGCCAGCGCATTACGGAGGATACGGTGAAGTACGACATCGTCACTGATTATGCCAAGCTGATGGATTTGGTTAGCCCGGCCTCCAGTTAAGCCAAAAGCTGGCGAATCGCTTTCGAATTTTGCCCATGCCATGTTCAAGATGGGCTAGGGTTCCTGAAGCAGGGTATGACAATCCGGGCACGTCGGCGCTAAGCGCGTTCAATCCTTACGCTTCACAAAGCTCTTCAAGCGTTGACGATGCTTGATCTGGCTGGGTGTGAGCGTGTTGCGGCGGCCCGCAAAGGGGTTGGTGCCACTCTTGAGCTCAAGGCGCAGCGGCGTGCCGAGGAGCTTGAGCTCGCGGCGGAATCGATTGATCAGATAGCGCCGGTAGGTGTCCGGAAGGGACTCGGTCTGGTTGCCGTGGATCACGATGATGGGTGGGTTGCGTCCACCCTGGTGAGCATAACGCAGCTTGATGCGGCGCCCGTGAACCAGCGGTGGTTGATGCTCCTGAACGGCCGCCTCCAGCAGGCGCGTCAGTTCGGGTGTCGACAGATTGCGGGTGGCATTGGCATAGGCATGCTCGACCTCGTCGAGCAGCAGCCCGACTCCGGTTCCGTGCAGTGCGGAGACCAGGTGCATCTTGGCGAAGTCCAGGAAACCGAGTTTGCGCGCGAATTCGCTCTTGATCCGATCGCGCTCGTCGGCGTCCAGTCCGTCCCATTTATTGATGGCGACCACCAGTGCCCGGCCGCGCTCGATGATGTGGCCGGCCAGGGTCGCGTCCTGCTCGCCGACACCCTGATGGGCGTCGAGCACCAGGATAATGACGTTGGCCGCATCGATGGCCTGGAGCGTTTTGATGACGCTGAACTTCTCGATGACGTCGTCGACCCGCGCGCGGCGGCGCATGCCCGCGGTGTCGATCAGCGTGTAGTGGCGACCGGCTCGCTCGAAGGGGATGAAGATACTGTCGCGGGTCGTGCCCGGACTGTCGAAGGTGACCAGCCGTTCATCGCCGAGGATGCGGTTGATCAGGGTCGATTTGCCAGCGTTGGGGCGCCCGACGATTGCGACGCGGATTCCGCCATCGGTCTCGCCGGCATCGATCTCCTCGTCGAGTTCGGGGAGTTGACTGAACACCGCATCGATGAGGTCGCGCACGCCGCGGCCGTGGGTGGCCGAGACCGCCCATGGTTCGCCGAGTCCAAGCTGGTGGAAATCGGCCGTCACCATCACCGGATCGGCGGTGTCGCTCTTGTTGACGACCAGGCTGACCGGCTTGCCCATCCTGCGCAACCGGGCGGCGATCTCGATGTCGCCGGGCGCGCAGCCGTCGCGTGCATCGACCAGGAAGAGCAGGTGGTCGGCCTCGTCGATGGCCAGCTGTACCTGCCGTTCCATTAGGGCCTCGACCCCGTCTTCGGCCTGGCTGATCCCGCCGGTGTCGACGACGACGTAGCGTCGCGGCCCAATGACGCCAATGCCGTACTGGCGATCACGGGTCAGGCCGGGAAAATCGGCAACCAGAGCATCACGGGTGTGCGTCAGGCGATTAAACAGGGTCGACTTGCCCACGTTGGGGCGGCCAATCAGGGTGACGACGGGCAGCATACCGTTCAGGGGCTGAACTCCGGTGGTACCGATCCCGGCGGATCGGCCGGTGCGTTATCGACATCGCGCGTGGCGGCGCCGGAGCTTTTGGGCGCGCTACGGCCAAACCCCTGTTTTGCCGGGGGTGGGGCGCCGAGACTTAAGACGGTCAGGGTCCCGTCGTCGGCATAGATGTAAAGACGGTTGCCGATGACTGCGGGTCTCGCTGTGATGGCACCCTTGCCGGTCACGCGAGTACGTCCGACCAGGCGACCGTCGGATCGGTTGAGCAGGTGGACGTAGCCCTCTTTGTCGCCGACCGCAAGCAGATTACCGAGTAGAGCCGGTGCGGTCAGTTGACGGTAGCGCAGCGCCTCCTGACGCCAGCGGCCGGCACCGTCGCTGGGGTCGGCTGCCCAGACCTGGTCGGTCGAGTCGGTGATGAAGAGATCGGCTGAATCGGCCGCCAGTCCGGCGTGTGCCGAGAGTTCACGTCGCCACAGGACCGCGCCGGAGCTGATGTCGACCGCAGCCAGGTCGCCGTTGTAGGAGCCGACGAAGGCGACGGTCCCGATGACCACCGGATCGGCGTCGATGTCGGCGATGCGCGACAGCTCGGAACGCCCGCTCGGGCGGGTAATGGCGACCTCCCAGAGCGGGGTGCCGTCGGTCGGGTCGAGGTTAACGAGCTTGCCGCCGGATAAGCCGACCAGGATGCCCGATGGGGTGATGACCGGACTACTGCTGCCGCGTAGGGTCAGCACCGGTGCCGGATAGCTGACCCGCCAGAGTTGCGCGCCGCTGGCGGTGTCGATGGCGTAGATACTGTCGTCCAGGGTATGGACGATCACCTGTCCGGTATCGGTCAGGCGCGGCACCGAAAGCACCTCGCTGCCGACCTCCGTGCGCCACAGCTCACTGCCGTCTCGGGTCGAGAAGGCTAGCAGCTCGCCGCGACTGGTGCCGACAACTAGCCGATCGCCCTGCACGTCGGGGCCGCCGCTGAAATTGAGCTTCGTGTTGCGCTCCCAGATCTGGCGTCCGCTGTCCAGGGACACCGCCGCCAAACGCCCGCGGGAGTCGGCGACGAAGATGCCATTGGCGGCAATTGCCGGGGCGAGGTAAAGCCGACGTTCTGCTGTGCCGCGGGTCACGCGCTCTGACCAGAGCTTATTCAAGCCGGCCGTCTGCACAATGTCGGTGAGTTTGGTCGGCGGCGTTGGGTCTTTATCCCCGCCGAGCCAGGAAAACGCGCCGCAGCCGCTCAGCGACGCGGCGAGAAGCAGCGCCCCGACGCGTGCCGCGCCCGATGTCCATTGCGTAACCATAGTGGCTCGGGGAGTCCTATCCGGCAGAGGGAAGGTTGTCGAGCTTCAGGCGGATCAACTGCGCGAATCCGGTCCCTTTTTCGATCGCCTGCTCGTACGCCGCGCGTGCCGCGACACTGTCACCGCGCGCCGCCGCAATGTCGCCACGCACGGCAGCGAA
>JBGSKP010000508.1:0-7674 GCA_041741175.1 Thiocapsa sp.
GCGAGCGGGCAGACGCCGGCGCAGACCCGCGCGGCCATGCTTGCGGGCCGCACCCCCATCCCATGGCGTACCGCCCTGGTCACACTCGGCGTGATGCTGGTACTGAGCGCGGTTGCCGGTGAGCTGGCGCTGAAATATCACATCTTGGGGACCGACAAGGTCGGCGAAGATGTCTTCTACCAGACCTTAAAGAGCATCCGGACGGGACTGTTGATCGGCACGCTCACCACCCTGGTGATGCTCCCGGCCGCGGTCCTGCTGGGCATCATGGCCGGCTATTTTCGCGGCTGGGTCGACGATGTCATCCAGTACCTGTACACCACGCTCAACTCCATTCCCGGCGTGCTCCTGATCGCTGCGGCCATCCTGTTGCTTCAAGTCTATATGAGTAACAACTCGGAGAATTTTGCGACTCTGGTCGAGCGTGCCGATCTGCGACTGCTGTTCCTGGTGTTCATCCTGGGCGTGACCAGCTGGACCGGCTTGTGTCGACTGCTGCGCGGGGAAGCGCTCAAGCTACGCGAGGCCGATTATGTCCAAGCATCGATCGCGCTTGGGGTCGGGCACTTCACCCTGATCGCTCGTCATATCCTCCCGAACGTGATGCATATCGTCCTGATCACCCTGGTACTCGACTTCAGCGGTCTGGTGCTCGCCGAGGCCGTGCTGTCCTATATCAACATCGGTGTGGATCCGACCATGAATTCCTGGGGTAACATGATCAACAGCGCCCGCCTTGAGCTGGCCCGTGATCCGGTTGTCTGGTGGTCGTTGGCTGCGGCCTTTGTGTTTATGTTTGCTCTGGTTCTTGCGGCCAATCTCTTCGCGGATGTCGTGCGCGATTCCTTCGATCCGCGACTCAGGAGCGCACGTTGAGCCAGGCTACGCCTGATCCCCATGCGGACTGCGCGCTGCCATCCGAGGTTCTGCTCGAGGTCTCGGGACTCAGGACGCAGCTCGGTGATCCGACGCGGCCGGTCCGGGTGGTCGACGGGATCGACCTGACGATCCGTCGGGGCGAAACCTTTGTCCTGCTCGGCGAATCGGGTTGCGGCAAATCGATGACGGCGCTGTCGCTCATGCGTCTGCTACCGCCGTCGGGCCGCATCACGGCGGGCGCCGCGCGGCTTGCCGGGACCGACCTCTTGCGGCTGACCGAGGGCGAGATGCGTCGGGTTCGCGGCGGGCGCATGGCGATGATCTTTCAGGAGCCCCAGACCTCCCTGAATCCGGTGATGCGCGTCGGTGATCAGATCGCCGAGGCGGTGCGGGTGCATGAAAGCGGGGTGCGCGACCAGATCCCGGCGCGTGTTCAGGAGCTGATGCGAGCGGTCGGTATCCCCGATCCGGCGCGACGGGCCGGGGACTACCCGCACCAACTCTCCGGGGGGATGAAGCAGCGCATCATGATCGCCATGGCCCTGGCCGGCGATCCCCAGCTCTTGATCGCCGATGAGCCAACGACCGCCCTGGATGTGACGATCCAGGCACAGGTTCTGCGCCTGATCAAGGATCTGCAGGCCAGGACCGGCATGGCCGTGCTGCTGATCACGCACGATCTGGGCGTGGTCGCCGAGACGGCGGATCGCCTGGCCGTGATGTACGCCGGTCAGATCGTGGAGACGGCAACCACCGACGCCTTCTTTGCTTCACCGGCACATCCCTACAGCCGCCAGTTGATGCAGAGTCTGCCGAGCGCGGAGCAGCGCAATGTGCGACTGGCCGTGATTCCGGGGCGCGTTCCGCGCCTGGATCAGGTGTTTCGCGGCTGTCGGTTCGCCGAGCGTTGCGCGGCGGTCATGCCGGCGTGTCGCGACGAGGCGCCGGCGTGGCGTGACCTGGATTCAGCCCATGGTGTTCGCTGTCACCTTTGGCGCGAGGGTCACGTCCAGCCTGCTGCGCCGCGTGACGCGATGCCGGCCGGATCCGTTGGCGTTGAAGCGTCCGCCGTGTTCAGCGCGTTCGGTGAGCCGCTGTTGGAGACCTGTGATCTGACAGTTCATTTTCCGATCCATGCGGGCGTTTTTCGACGCGTGATCGGGCATGTCCGCGCCGTCGATGGTTTGACCTGCAATCTGCGCGCCGGTCAGACCCTGGCGCTGGTCGGCGAGTCCGGCTGCGGGAAGACGACCGCCGGCAAAGGAATTCTGCAGCTGACCAAGCCCACCGGGGGCTCGACCCGCTATCTTGGTCAAGAGCTGCGCGGCCTGGGCCATCGGCGGATGCGACCCTTCCGCAAGGATCTGCAGATGATCTTCCAGGATCCCTATGCGGCGATGAATCCGCGCATGCTGGTGGGCGATTTGATCGGCGAAGGGCTTCAGGCCCTCGGGATCGAGTGCACCCGAGCGGGACGGATGCGCCGCGTGGCCGAATTGCTCGATCTGGTGGGGATGGATGCCGATGCGGTCGATCGCTATCCGCATGAATTCTCGGGCGGCCAGCGTCAGCGCATCTGTATCGCCCGGGCCCTCGCGGTTGAGCCCAGGCTGATCGTGTGCGATGAGCCGACCAGCGCGCTGGACGTCTCGGTCCAGGCCCAGATCCTGAATCTGCTGAAAGACTTGCAGGATCGGCTCGGACTGGCCTATCTGTTCATCACTCACGATATTTCGGTGGTGACTTACCTGGCTCACGAGGTCGCGGTGATGTATCTGGGGCGGATCGTTGAGCAGGGGCGCGTGGACGAGGTCCTCGACGATCCGCGCCATCCCTACACGCGCGCCCTGCTGTCGGCGGTGCCGGTGATCGACCGGGAACAGCGCAGAACCGTGATTCGTCTCGAAGGCGACATGCCCTCACCGAGCGATCCGCCATCCGGGTGCTACTTTCACCCGCGCTGTCCGGATGCGGTCGATGCCTGCCGGCGGGTCTATCCCGACGCGGTGGGCCTGAGTACATCGCATCTTGTGCACTGTTTACGCGTCTGATCGACACGCTCGGGCGTTGTCTCGCTGTCCCGGCGCCGCTTGTTTTACGCACCCGATCGCTCTATGGTTTGGCGCTTTAAAGAGCGCGTTATGCTCGATCACGGCCAAGCGACATGAGTGAATCAAAACACCTCCTCTGCATCGATCTGAAGGCAGCGGATATCGGCCTGGGCGCGTTGTTGGCGGGCCGGGGGTTGCCTGCCGAGCTGACCGAGGCATCATCCCGCGACAGCGTCCTGACTGCACTGGAGCAGCCCGAGCGGTGGGATTTGATCCTGTGCGATGCCGAGAGCTTCCAGAAGCTCGGTGTGGAGGCGCTGCTGGTCGCCGTGAAGGACGCCTTGGACGCCTCGCTGGTCCTGCTCAAGGCGACCGACAGTCCCTTGAGTTCGGCTCAGGGTTATGAACTCGGTGCCGCGGATCTGGTTCGACGAGACGATCCGGATCACCTCCTGGCGGTGTGTGAGCGCGAACTCGGTCATTGCACAATGCGTCGGGAGATCCGCCAGCTTCGCCGCGCCGCGATCCGGGGCGATGCCGATGCCGATGCAGGTCGACCCATGATGCTGGCGACAATTCAGGATCTGAGCCCCTCGGGGCGTCAGAAAAAGATCAAGGCGGCCGCTGCGGAGGGGGCATCCACCCCCCGCGCTGGTCTGGTGGCCGAAGGCTCAGCGTCCGAGCGCGCACGTATTCGTGCGTTGATCGACGCCGGTGGCTTGACGCTTGAATTCCAGCCGATCATCTGTCTGCGCGGCGATCAGGAACAGCGAAGCATGTTCGAGACCCTGGTCCGTCTCAAGGACGGCGCGGGCAATCTTCTTATGCCGGGCGATTTTTTGTCCGTTGTGGAGACGGCCGGTTGGATGGCCAAGATCGATACGTGGATTTTTCGTCGCGCCCTGAAGACACTGAAAGACATTCAGGATACCGGCTCGGAGAAAACCGTTCTCTTCATCAATCTCGCCACCGAGACCTTGCGTTGCAAGGAGACGTCCAAGGCGCTCGGGGCCTTCGTCTCGGCAGCGCGCCTGGCTCCGGGCTCGATCGTTGTGGAGGTCCGTAAGTCGGCCTTCACCGATGCCGCGGAATCGACCGAACGATTTGGTCGATTGCTCAAGCTCAATCATCATGGACTCCTGGTCGAAGACGCGGGAGTGGAGGATTGCGATTTTCTATCGAAGCACAGCGATGTGGTGACCCATATCAAGCTCGACCGCGCCATGACGCAAGGGCTGGTCGAGCGGCGGTTGTCGCAAGAGTCGGTCGCTGATCTTGTGAAGTGCGTGCGCGCCGAGGGCATGCGGGTTATTGCTCTCGCGGTCGACAATGCCGAGCTGTTGCCGCTGCTCTTCGCCGTCGGTGTCGATGCCATTCAAGGACATTTTGTCAGCATGCCTTATCAGACGCTGATGTATCCCAGTATCCAGCGGGTCGAGTCGAGCTCCAATCCGCCATGGCAAGGCTCCAGTTAGTTCGGCTAATTGCCACTGTCGCGGTAGGTTGCTCGCTGCAGAGCGTCGATATTTTTGTGACGAGGGCATTTTTTTTTGCTTTAATCACTGCAGACGGCGAGACTTTTTGGAATTTCGCTGTACACTAGAGTGAAGAAGTCATCCCGCGGAGGGATCCTCATGAGCCAAATTAACCGACTCGGCACTGATTGCGACGCACCTCCGCTGCGATAGGTCCCAGAAATCCGGCGATCGATTCCATTCGAACATCTGCATTAAATTCCTCCTGACGCCCCTTAATTCCCGTGTTGATGATCACCCGTTTCCCGCTAGGCGTGTGCATGGCCGATATGTCCCGCGACCGGTCTGCTTGCGGAGCGTCGCATCGGCGTGCGCTCGGAAGGCAGAATGTCGACTCGGCGACCTGGGTTGGGTGCGGCCCCGGACAGCATCGGCGGCGCAGCATGAGGGCAAGGCAATCAGGAGAAACCGGATAACACATGTCGTGCGTGAACCGCGAGCCCGCAGGGCGGCCAGGATCCGAGGCATGAAACAGACTGAGTCAGAGGGTGTTGATTCAGGTTCCACTCCAGATCGGGTGGAGGACATACTGGCCTTTACGCGAGGCCGGGTTTAAGAGAAGCCAGCCTAAGGTTGGTCCGTTAAGTGATGAGGTTGATATGCCAGGTGAATTGGTTTCCGGGACGGTCAAGTGGTTCAATGATGAGAAGGGTTACGGATTCATTGAGCGAGAAGGCGGCAAAGACGTCTTCGTCCATCATAGTGCCATTAATGGCTCGGGTCGCAAGACGCTCCTCGAAGGTCAGCGGGTTACCATGGAAGTCACTCAAGGTCCCAAAGGCCCGCAGGCGGAGAATGTGACCCCCGACTGAGGTCGCGACACGACCCGGAGCCGAGCTGGATTGCTCGATCCGACGGGGGCCAGGGTTCGATGTTGGATGAGCCCTGCGTGCCCCCGGCCTCTCCTGTCCGAATGTCCTCCCCCCGGGTCTCCCAGGTTGGCGGTGTGCCTGGCTTAGCGTCGGCGCGGTGGCGCGAACTCCCGGCCGAGCCGATCGGCCTCTTCGAGCGTGTTGACGTTTGAGAATGCCATCGGCTGATCACTGAAGTCTGCCAGGGCAAAGCAGGACTGCATCATCCACGTCTCGACCTTCGCGGTCCCTCGCTCAATCTCCGCATCGAGCGCCGGTGCAAGCGTGACCGGCAACAGCGCATAGACCGGCTGAATCCGTTCGCCATGTGTTGCGACGGCCAAATCGGCATGATTCGAGGTCAGTGCATCGATCAGGCGACTGACCAGGTTACCCGGAAGCAGCGGTCCGTCGCAGGGGACGGTCACGATCCAGTCTGTTGAAGCGGCGCGCATGGCGCTGGCGATGCCGGCGAGCGGCCCCTTAAATCCAGCGGCCAGGTCGGAGATGACCGGGATGCCGTAGCGCGCATAGATCGCGTCGTTGCGGTTGGCGCTGATCAAGAGACTGTTGACTTGCGGGGAGAGGGCGTCGATGACCCACTCGATCAACGGACGCCCTGCAAAGGGTGCCAGACCTTTGTCGATGCCACCCATGCGGCGCCCGCGCCCGCCGGCCAGGATGACACCAGTGATGTCGTGGCGCTTCGGGCTCACGGCAGGATCTCAATCGGTGTTCCGTCGACCGTCAGTGCCCAGATCTCCTCGATCTCGCGGTTCGACACGGCGATACAGCCAAGCGTCCAATCACCGTCGATCGCTGTGGGCTGTGCCCTGTTCTTGAGTTGAGCGCCGGGCTGCGTGCTGCTTCGCCCAGCGGGCTGCCCGTGGATCAGGATCATTCCGCCTGGACTCTCTCCGCGATGCCGGGCGCGCCAGGCGTCCTGTGCGTTCGGGTAGGAAATATGCAACGCCTTGTGAAATCGGCTTTGGTGATTGCGTCGGTCAAGCAGGTAGCGTCCCTCGGGTGTGCGGCCATCGCCCTCGCGTGTTTTGTGTCCGATGGGCTGGAACCCGAGCGCGATCGCATAGGTGCGTAACGCCTGGTCGCCCTGCATGAGATAGAGGCGACGCTCGGCCTTTTTCACCACCAGACGGTCGACTTTTCCGGACGGCATTTGCCGTGCAGCAACCGATGTGGCAGTGCGGCCATGGCCAGGATCGGTGAGCGGCAGATAAGACATGCCGCGCGTGGGTGCAGCCAATGCCCAGAGTACCGAGGAGACGATTAACCAGCGCGGCGGCACGCTCGCGGACACCTTGTGGGTGATGACAGAGCCGGGGTCTTACGACAAGTCGGCTGCATGCGCCTTGAGGTCTGCAAGGCTCAGGATGTCGAGGGTGCGCTCATGGGTGGAGCGCAGGAGCACCCGAGGAGCGGCTCCGGCTTCGAATGCCTCTTGCCAGCGTGCGGCGCAGAGACACCAGTGGTCTCCCGGTTTAAGTCCAGGAAAGCCATACTCGGGTTGCGGCGTCATCAGATCGTTGCCGCGGTCGCGGCTCAGCTCGAGAAATTCGCGAGTCACTCGGGCGCAAACGGTATGCGACCCGACATCCTGCGGTCCGGTCTCGCATCGGCCGCTGCGTGTGAAGCCCGTCAGCGGATCCACCGAGCAGTTCTCAAGCGGTTCACCCAAGACGTTTTTCTGATCGTTCATGACTGGCCCTTGGTAGAGAGATGATCGATGGCGGTCGGTAGTCTGTTACAGACCGCTGCGCCGTGCACCCGTGCGCCGGTTATGCGTGCGGGGTGCGGGCGGCTCAGGAGGTGGGCGCCGATCCCGGCGGATAGACCAGGATCAAATCACCGGGATTGATCTGATTGTCTGCAAGTTTGTTCCAGCTCTGCAGATCCTTGACGCTCACGCCGTAGCGTCGCGCGAGTCCCTTGATGGAATCCCCTCGGGTAACCAGATGGGTGATCAGAGCGGAATCATCGCCTCCTTGAACCCGCAAGGTCTGGCCCGAGAGTAAAGGCTCATTGAGGGAAACGCCGTTCAACTGGGCTAAGGCCCGCGGCTCCACGCCGTAGGTGCGAGCGATGGAGGCGAGGCTCTCGCCGCCTTTCACGACATGAACCCTGCCTCGTTCCTGACGTGGCTGAGCGGACAGGCTCCGGGACCTCAGCGTCGAGCCGCTCAGCGCCGTTCCCTTGGTCAGAGAGGCCACGGCAGGTAAGACCTGAACCTTGTCGATCTGCTTGCCGATCCGCTGACCCGTTCCCGCCGGGACCAGGACATGGCCGGCACCGTCTGGTGCGGTGCGGCCAAGCTTCAGGCCGGGATTGAGTCGCTGCAGC
>JBGSKP010000509.1:0-4769 GCA_041741175.1 Thiocapsa sp.
AGTGCGTGGGCGCCGAGCCCGCCGCGGCGCCGATCGAGCAACAAGGATTGGGCTGGGCCAACCGGTGCGGCAAGGGCAACGCCGAGGACACCATCGGCAGCGGCCTGGAAGGAGCGTGGACCGCTGCGCCGACCCGCTGGACCATGCTCTATCTGAGCAACCTGTTCGACCACGACTGGTTGCAGACCCGTAGCCCGGCCGGCGCCATTCAGTGGACGCCAAAGGGCGCAGCGGCCGCCGGCACGGTCCCCGACGCCCACTTGGAGGGCGTCGGCCATGCGCCGATCATGTTCACGACGGACCTGGCGCTGAAGCTCGATCCAACCTATCGCGCGATCTCCAAGCGCTTCCTGGAGAATCCGGCGGAATTCGAGCGCGCGTTCGCGATGGCTTGGTTCAAGCTGACACACCGCGACATGGGGCCGCGCGCGCTGTATCTGGGCGTCGAGGTGCCCGAAGCGGTGATGCTCTGGCAGGATCCGGTGCCCGCGCTCGACCATGCGCTGATCGACGACAGCGACATCGCTGCGCTCAAGACCCGCATCCTGGCGTCCGGTCTGCCTACCGGTCTGCTGGTGCGTACCGCCTGGGCCTCGGCATCCACCTTCCGCGCAAGCGACATGCGCGGCGGGGCCAACGGCGGGCGCATCCGCCTGGCGCCGCAGAAAGACTGGCCGGTCAATGATCCGGCAAGCCTGGCGAAGGCGCTGCAAACCCTGGCGGACATCCAGACGACCTTCAACACCGGCGCATCCGACGGCAAGAAGGTCTCGCTCGCCGACCTGATCGTCCTGGGGGGTGCCGCGGCCATCGAGCTCGCGGCCAAGGATGCCGGCTATGACGTGGATGTTCCCTTCACGCCCGGACGCACGGACGCCACCCAGGAGCAGACCGATGTCGAGTCCTTTGCCGTCCTCGAGCCGACGGCCGATGGCTTCCGCAACTACTTTGCGGACGGCAACCGCCTGTCGCCGAGCGAGATGCTGGTGGACCGTGCAGACCTGCTTGGGCTGAGCGTTCCGGAGATGACGGCGCTGGTCGGCGGGATGCGCGCCCTGGGTGCCAACAGCCGTGGCTCGAGGCATGGCGTGCTCACCGAACGCCCCGGTCCGCTGACCAATGACTTCTTCGTCAACCTGCTCGACATGAACACCCTGTGGTCGCCATCGGCGGACGCCGACGGCCTCTACGAGGGTCGAGACCGCGCGACGGGCGAGCTGAAATGGAAGGCAACGCCGGTGGACCTGATCTTCGGATCGAACGCCGAGCTGCGTGCCATCGCCGAGGTCTATGCCTCCGCGGATGGCGATGAGGAGTTCGTCCGAGACTTCGTCGCCGCATGGACCAAGGTGATGACCGCCGACCGCCTCGATCCGAATCGGGGCTAGGCAAAGGTCGCTCGGGCCGTGGTTGGGCGTCGGCCCGGCCCGAGCACTCCCGCAGAAGTGCCATAAGCACCTAGCGAGCAGGTTGCAGCGTCAGTTGGTGGCACGTTGGCCCCGGTAGGAACGGGCTTGGGGTACCGGAAACCCAGTCTTCATGGCCGCGTCGGTAGAAAGGCGACATGGGATGGCCGCTTTGGCCGGTCGGCATCTGCATCAGACCGTTGGCCTCGTCGCCGGGTGAAACGGAGAACCGTTGCGAGGCACCGACGTCCGGACTCTGCACGAGCGGCAGGTTCGCATCGCCCGGCAGCGCCTCACGTGGCATATCCAGCCATCCGGACAGCCACGGAACGGCCTGACTGATCGGGTGGGTGATTTGCGCGGTATTCAACTCGCCCCAGGTCCGTTCAGACAGAGCACCATCGAAGCGCGTTTGGAAACTGCCGATATTTTCGCGTACCGCAGCGCGCATCAGTGCGTCCCAGCTCTCGAAATTGGCAGGCAGCAGGTGCCGTGGCTTCTCCGTCAGAATGGACCACAACGGCGCCTCGAACTGGTGACTGATCAGCAGATCCGCGTTTTCTCCATGGACATCCCGCACCGGAGTCATCAACGCTGTAAACACCTGCTGCCGCACCTGCAACCGGAATGCACGCACCAGTCGATAGCCGACGGAATCGGCGGACGCTGCGGGAATCCAGTTCTCCACCAGTGACCGATACTCCTCCATCTCGCTTCCACCGGAGGCGAGAACCTCGAGCAGCAATGTTCTCCAGCGGCCAAGGAACAGCGCCTCGTGATCGCGCTGAATCGCCAACATGTCCTCCGGCGCGAAGCGGTCTTTCTCAACGAGCCGGTCCCTGATCTGCTTCGCCCGCGCGGCAAGGTCGTAGCCGCCATCTCCGATCTTCCGCAGCGCGTCACCGTCGACGACGCGCGCATTCGCCGTCCAAATCCGGTGCGACTCCGGATTGATGACGCGCGGGTAGTCGGCCGGATCCAGCCAGCCTGTCCATCCACCCCCGTTGCTCCAGTCGGCGGGAACCATCGGATCGTATCCACTCTTCACCGGGATCTGCCCGGCGATGCTCCAGCCGATATTGCCGTGCGCATCGCCCGCCACGAAATTCTGTGGCGGCATGCCCATCGTATTCGCGACGTCGAGTGCAGCATCGAGATTCGCAACCGTTTCGAGCTCCAGGATTCTCAGGTTGATGGCCCGAGGACTGTGGGCGAGCCAGCGCACCGCCACTTCGCCCCCTGCAACTTGATTGCCGTCGTCGACGGGGCCCCATCGGGTTTCCCTGATCCTGTACTCGACAGGATCCGCGTGCTTGACGTTGATCCACTCCCGATGCACGGCAAACGCCTCGTCACCGTCCGGCGTTCGATACGTACCGGCCGCTGCACCCGGCCTGAGCACGACGGCGTCGGACCAGTCGCCGTAGCTGTTCGTGTATCCCCAGGCGACGCTGCCGTTGCTGCCGGCAACAACGAACGGCGTGCCGGGCAGCGAGACACCGGTCACGTCTCGCTCGCCGTCGCCCGTCGTGATCAAGCGAGCCCGGTAGAAGATATTCGGGACCGAGAGGCCCAGGTGCATATCGTTCGAGACCAGCGCCCGACCGTGATCGGTGAGCGCGCCGCCGACCGCCCAGTTGTTGCTGCCCCTGAGTGCAAGGCTGCCCTGCTCTGTCGCCGGGTGAGGGATGAGCTCGATGTCACGGATCGCATAATCATCGGCGTTCGGCATCGCAACGGCCTCGATCGGTCCACCGACAATCGGGGCATCCCAGCTTGTGCCGGCTGGATAGAGCCAGGCATAAACGTTCGTCGGCAGCACCGATTTCGCAAGCCCACGCTGAACATCGCCCCGCGCCCTGTCGTCATTGAGCTGCATAAACATCGCGTAGACGACGAGCAGCGTGTCCTCGGTCCTCCATGCCTTCGGTTGTTCACGCAACAACAGGTATTCGACAGGACGCACCGACAGACTCCCGAGACCCGCATTCACGCCGGAGGCATAGGCGTCGAGGATGGCCCGTTCGGGCGCCGTCAATGTCTGCATTGCGGCCTGTGCGCGAGCACGAAATCGATGAAAGCGGTGATGCGTGTCGAGCGGCAAAGCCGCCGCGCCGAACATCTCCGACAGCTCGCCGGCAGCCTTGCGGCGAATCATGTCCATCTGGAAGAAACGGTCCTGCCCGTGCGCGAATCCCGTCGCAAAAGCCAAGTCGCGTCGTGTCGATGCACGAATCGTCGGGATCCCCTGCTCATCGCGTTCGATGCTCGCAGCGTGATCCAGACCCGCAACCGCAAGCTCGCCGTCCAACATCGGCAGACTGCCGTGAATCAGCCACCAGGCGGCGAAGGCTATCATCAGACTGACTGAAGCGACGCCGAACAGAAGGCGAAGGATCCAGATCTTCATGCTCATCGGAGTCGGTGACCTGACGGAAAGTCATCGCATTGGTGCCGCCGGAAAGACCTACGGAGAGGTCATCCAATCCCTGGCGAGTCAAGCGTGGCCTGGTGTGGGTCGTCAGAGCGGCTGCTCAGCGACGTCGACGTCGACGACGCCGTTGAAGGAGCCGCAGACCTGATAGATCCAAAATTGCGCCCAAGGGTCGTCCTTCAAGCGAACCCGCTCCTTGGTTTCGGGAGCCTTACCTCGAAGGCGGTGGCTCTTGGATTTTCTATCCGCCGCATACCGCCCGCAGGATCAGGAAGGGCGGCAGCACAACCCGCTCGGGATGCTGCAGCTCGGCTATGAGCAGCGCCGTGTCGAGGACCGGAAGGTGCGTCGCGGGCACCCTAGCCAGCAGGCGCTCGGCCAGGGCAACCCACTGAACGTCACCGGTCAACTGGTGAAGTCTCAATAGCGCGATTCCGCGATCCAGTGGCTGGTCGGGTCGTTTCGCGGCGAGCGCCAGCGCCTTAAACCGGTCGTCCGCGAAGACCTCGTACGCCATCGTCCACAGCCATACGCTGCCGGCTTGCACGTCGGCCAGCGCGTGAAGGCGCCTGGCGAGATGCTCACGCGCGACGGCTGCGCCCGCCTTGCTTAACGAGAGCGTCGCATAGATGAGCAGCGGCTCGCCGATGGATGTAGGAGGCTTCGCTGATGAGGACGTGCGTGCGAGCTGTTCCAGCTTTTGCTCGGCCCATCCGAAGAGCGATATGACATCGGCTGAGCGTGATTTGTCGCCCTCGAAAAGGCTTGCCGCCGCGACGATCGCGGCTCCGGCCTCCGTGCTGTCGGGCAGTTCCCCGGCAGCATCGAGAAAGCGGGCGATCGCCTGACCCTCCAGTCGCGCGTCGGACCGCGCTCGGGCCACCAGCGTGGCGACCGCCTGATCGGCCCACCCGGAACCCACACGGCGC
>JBGSKP010000510.1:0-12696 GCA_041741175.1 Thiocapsa sp.
GGCGCAGACTGACCTGATGCGCGACCAGCTCTTCGAACGCCAGCCGTTGAAAGGCCGGGTGACGCCGCTCGATCAGATCGCTCGGCGCGGCATCCACCGGGGGGCGATGCAGAAAGGTCAACGCCTCGACCAGGGTCGGCAGACCCAATGGCCGCAAAACCTCCTCGGGAAGGCACTCACGCGGCGCCTGGTGGGCGAGCACCGCCAGCGCCTGATCGGTCAAGCCGCGCCAGGACGATTGCTGCAAACCTTCGGTGGAGGGATAGACGGGTGTCAGGCGCTGTTCGACCACCGCGGCATCCGCCCCCAACAGGCGGTATTCCGGATGGACCATCTCGAACGTCAAGGGCCCCTGGCGTATCTCGCCGTAACAGCGCAGCCGGGTTCCGCGTTTCAGTGTGTCGATCTGCTGCCTGGAATAATGAAAGAAACGCAGCATGAGCCCGCCGGACGGCTCGTCGGCAAGCCAGACCTTCAAGGAGCGCCGTCGCCCGCCGGAAAGCTCCACATCGGTGATCTCACCCTCCACCAGCGCCTCGTCGCCCGGACGCAGCGCGCCGATCGGCACCAGACGCGTGCGATCCTGATACCGATGGGGAAGATGAAAGAGCAGATCCTGAACCGTGCGGACACCCAGCTTACCCAGACGCTCAGCCACACGCGGACCGACCCGTTTGAGATGCTCTACGGGCATGCTGTCGAGCGATGGGGTCGGGGACGCCGGAGACGCCAGGGCCAATGAGGCCGATGGAGCCAATGGGTCCGATTGATCGAAGGCGCAATCGACGCCAGGATCGATGACGCCTCCGCGCGAGGTTTGGTTCAAGATTCCAGGGTGTCCTATGCGAGACGAGCGGCGCCCCGGATCCCTGTCCCGGGCAGCATGATCAAGTTGGACCGGGGGTGCGGCGATTGTGCGAGCCGCACCGGACTCCCGCACATCTATACCGGGTCATCGGCGCCGGATCAGGATGGGCTGTGTCGGCGCCTGATCTCGACGCACGGCTCCGGCACTGGATCCAGCTCTGGCTCTAAAGAATCGCCTCAGGCACGGCATCCGGCTGGTACGACAGGCGTGCTCCGCCCGAACCGCCCTTGCGCGACTTGATCGCCTGCGCGAGCTGGTGGACGGCCATAGCATAATAGGTGCTGTGATTATAGCGGGTGATGGTGTAGAAATTCGGCGTCCCCAGCCAATACTCATAACCGCTGCCGACATCCAGCTTGAGCAGGCTGACCGTGTAGATCCCGCTCAGCGAACCGGCGGGGGTAATCCCGCGGTCCGCAAGTTGATTGAAGCTGTAGCGCGTATCGAAGCCGTTTTTCAGCAGACCGGCGCCCGCGCCGGACTGCACCTCGGCGCGCACCGCAACCGGCTTGCCGGTCTGCCAGCCGTGTGATTTGAAGTAGTTGGCAACGCTGCCGATCGCATCCGCCGGATTCCACAGATCGCGATCGCCGTCCCCATCGAGATCCACCGCATGGTCGCGGAAACTGGTGGGCATGAACTGCCCGAGACCCATGGCCCCTGCAAACGATCCGCGTGGAGCGAAGGGGTCAAGACCCTCGTCGCGCGTCATCACCAGAAAGGACTCCAGCTCACCCGTGAAGTACGGGGCGCGACGCGGATAGGCGAAAGAGAGTGTCGCCAGGGCATCGATGATTCGGGTCTTACCGACATAACCGCCGTAGCGCGTCTCCACGCCGATAATGGCGACGATGTACTCGGGCGGCACACCATAGCGCGCCGACGCCCGATTCAGGGCCGACTCGTTGCGTTGCCAGAAGCGCACCCCGTTGGCGATGTTGTCGTCGGTCAGAAACTTGGCTCGATAGCGCGTCCAGGCCCCGTTCGGCCCCGTGCTCGCACGCGGCGCCTGCCGATCCATCAGGTTGATGATCGACTGCTCGCGCCGCGCACCGGAAAGGATGGCAGCCGTCTGATACGGGGTGAATCCGTGCTGCTGTTGCATGCGGCGGACGAAGGCATCCACCCCCGGAGATCCGGCAAAATCGCCGCTCACAGTCGCGGAGCCGGACGCCGGAATGATCGGATAGGCGGAACGCTCCGAGATCTCGCCCGGTCGGGTCGAGTTGGAGCCGCAACCCGCAAGAAGGGTCAGGGAAAACCAGACAAGAATCGATGGGGCGATGCACATGGCCGTTGCGAGCACTGGAATTCGATGCCGATATAGTAAAGCAGTCTTTCAGAAAAGCAATTTAACCGACGCATTTATCGAGTATTGCAACGCTGACCTCCGGCTCTGGCAACCACCTGAATCGGCGTGCCGATGCGCTCCTTGAGCGCTGGGAACGGGCGAAAGGGTGGCGAGTCATCAATCGCCAAGCACCATGACGGCGTCCATTTCGACCCGCGCGCCCTTCGGCAGTGCGGCGACACCGATGGCGGCGCGTGCGGGATAGGGCTCGGCGAAATACTCGGCCATCACCTGATTGACCAAGGGGAAATGGGCCAGATCGGTCAGGAAAACGTTGAGCTTCAGAACATCCGCCAGGCTGCCGTTGGCGGCTCGGGCGACGGCGCGCAGATTGTCGAAGACGCGCCGGATCTCGGCTTCCATGTCTCCGGATACCAACTCCATCGTTTCGGGCACCAGCGGGATCTGACCCGACAGATAGACGGTACTGCCGACCCGTACCGCTTGCGAATAGGTTCCGATTGCCTCGGGTGCCTGATCGGTCTTGATGATGGTCTTGGCCATGATCTGATGACTCCAAACGTGAGCTCTGAAGAAGAACGGCGGAACCGATGACGCGACGCGCACCGGCCATGTTGCATTGGCCCCGGTCGGGTTGGCCGAGCCGGCGCTCGCCCTGTGACATGGCCGCAGATGCTATACCTGCACAGGCCCCGACGAAACCCGCGCTGAAGCCACCGAAACGGCCAAACCGCTATACTCTGGTCCTTCAGAAGCCGAGATCACACACCATGAGCGCACTGCATCAGTCCAACCTGGCCACGCTGCGTCTGATCGGACGGGGCAAGGTCCGCGATCTATACGAGGTCGACCAGGACCATCTGCTGATGGTCGCCAGCGATCGCCTCTCCGCCTTCGACGTTGTGCTTCCTCAACCCATCCCCGGCAAGGGCGAGGTCCTGACCCGGGTGTCGCGCTTCTGGTTCGCCCGCACCGCGCATCTGGTGCCGAATCATCTGGCCGACATCCCGGTCTCTGCGGTCGTGACGGATGCCGACGCGCTGGTCCAGCTCGGTGATCGCGCCATGGTGGTGCGCCGCCTGGAGCCGCTGCCGGTCGAGGCCATCGTGCGCGGCTATCTGATCGGCTCGGGCTGGAAGGACTACCAGCACAGCGGCCAGGTTTGCGGGATCACGCTCCCGCCTGGCCTGCGACAGGCCGATCGGCTCCCGGAGCCGATCTTCACGCCATCCACCAAGGCGGACATCGGCGGGCATGACGAGAACGTCGACTTCGCCCGGATCGAAACCACGCTGGGCCCGGATCTGGCGGCGCAGGTCCGCGACATCGCTCTCGCCATTTATCGCGACTGCGCCGCCTACGCCCTGGCGCGCGGCATCATCATCGCCGATACCAAGCTGGAGTTCGGCCTGGATCGCGAGGGACGACTGCATCTGATCGACGAGGTGCTCACACCCGATTCATCACGCTTCTGGCCGGCCGATCAATACCAGCCGGGCACCAGCCCGCCGAGCTTCGACAAACAGTTCGTCCGCGATTATCTGGAAACGCTCGACTGGGACAAGACCCCGCCCGGCCCGAACCTCCCGCAGGAGATCATCGACCGGACCGCCGCCAAATATCGCGAGGCCGAGGAGCGCTTAACCGGCGCTTAACCGGCGGCGCCGACGCATCCTCGACCGAGGTAACCCCATGACCCGGAAAATGCTCCCGATCGGCATCCAGACCTTCGCGAAGATCCGCGAGGGTGACTGTTACTATGTCGATAAGACCGAGTTTGCCCTGAAGCTCATCGCCGAGGGAACGCACTATTTTCTGTCGCGCCCCCGGCGTTTCGGCAAATCACTGTTTCTTGACACCCTGGCCGAGCTGTTTGCGGGCAATGAGCCGCTATTCCGAGGATTGTACGTCCATGAGCGCTGGGACTGGACGACCCGTTTCCCGGTCATCCGGATCAGCTTCGGCGGCGGCGGGGTGCGTGATCGCGCCGAGTTAGATCGGCGAATCATTGACCTGCTTCATCGCATTCAGCGAACGCTTGGGCTGGCGTGTCGCGACAGCACCGATGTTGCCGGCTGTTTCGCCGAACTGATCGAGCGGGCGCATCTCGCTGGCGGTCAACGGGTTGTCGTGCTGGTGGATGAATACGACAAGCCGATCCTCGACAACCTCGGTGACCCTGAGGCGGCCCGCGCCATCCGCAACGGACTGCGGGATCTCTACTCGGTGATCAAGGACCAGGACGCACACATCCGCTTCGCCTTTCTGACCGGGGTCAGCAAATTCAGCAAGGTGAGCATTTTTTCGGGCCTGAATAACCTGCGCGACATCAGTCTGGCGCGCGATTACTCGGCCATCTGCGGCTACACCGAAACGGATGTCGATACCCTGTTCGCGCCCGAGTTACCGGGGCTGGATCGCGAGCGCATCCGTGACTGGTACAACGGCTATAACTGGACCGGCGAGGCGGTTTACAACCCGTTTGATCTGCTGCTGTTGTTCCAGGAGCGCACATTCCGTCCCTGGTGGTTCGAGACCGGCACACCGACCTTTCTCGTCGATCTGCTCGCCGAGCGCCAGACCTGGTTGCCCCGGCTTGGCGATCTGCAGGCCGATGCCTCGCTGCTGTCCAGTTTCGATGTGGATTGGATCAGCACCGAGGCGCTGCTGTTTCAATCCGGCTATCTGACGATCGCCCGTGAAGAGGAGATCAGCGGCGCCTATTTCTACCGCTTACGTTACCCGAACCGGGAGGTCTACCAGAGCCTCAGCATTGCCCTGCTGCAAACCTGGACGCACGACGATCAAGCCGAGGTGCAACACCGCCTGTCGCTCCACCGGCTGCTGCTCACCAACGACTTCGCCGGGATGGCGCAGCTCTTCACCGCCTTCTTTGCAGGCATCCCTGCGGACTGGCATCGCAAGAACCCCATCGCCCGTTACGAAGGCTATTACGCCAGCGTCTTCTATGCCTATTTTGCCGCACTGGGGCTGGATCTCGTCCCCGAAGACAGCAGCAACGCCGGCCGCCTGGATCTGGCCGTACGCTTCAACGGCCAAGTCTATCTGTTCGAATTCAAGGTCGTCGAGATCGCCCCCGAGGGCCGTGCGCTTCAGCAGATCAAGGACCGCGGCTATGCGGAGAAATACCGCATCCCCGGCCAACCGGTGCATCTCATCGGCGTGGAATTCAGCCGCACGCAGCGCAGCGTCGTCGGCTTCGAGAGCGAAACGCTTCTCTGAAACGACGGCGGTCGAGCCGCGAGCCCCAGCCGGCGCTCAGAAGAACATCGCCCTCTCCAGGCGGCATCGGTACAATCTCCACGGCCAGTTCTGCGTTTTCGACAAAAGCACCGGATCGAGTCGCCCACGTAGCGACCGACCTTATGAGAGGGACTTGGAGTGAAACTCGTTCGAAACCTGCTTGCCATCGTCGGCCTCCTGGCCATCATCGCAGTGTCGATCATTGCCGTGCGGGTCGGGCCGATCCTCGCGGAATTCGACCCCGAGTTTCCGGGCGTCTACCGTGAGTTCGCCGCGCGTCTGCTTCAGACCGGAGATCCGGGCGTTGCCATGATGTGGGCCGTGCCGGTCGAGGAGGGGCTGAGTCCGGATGAGGTGATCGAGTCCATGAAGAGCATCGCGGTGTCGCGCAACTTTCTGTTTGTCGGCGAGTCGCCCTTCTCCAAGCAGATCGAAGCCATCACAGGCGAACCCTACCGCTACGTCAATTTCCTTTCCTTCTGCGATGCCCGGGTCGGTCGACAGATGCTGGAGTACCGCAACGAGTACAGCGGGTTCATGCCGTGCCGCATCGCCCTGGTCGAAGACAACGACGGGCGGCTGACGCTCTACAGCATGAACCTCGACATGATGATTCACGGCGGTCGCAGGCTGCCCGACGAACTCCAGGAATCCTCGGTGCAGGTGCGTGACACCATCCTGGCGATCATGGAGGGCGGCGCGGCCGGGGAACTCTGAAGCGCATGGTCGCACGGGTGGCGGGGCGCCACCGGGCTCCGACGTGCGTGACATCGCGCAGTTCATATATACGGAATACCGTATAAAGTGCGAGACATGGATCAACCCTCAAGAGGCTCGCACTGGTGTTCGATGCACTCGGCACTCTCGTCGTCTACCGCTGGCTGGGCATCGACCCCGCCAGCCATCTCGGCGCAGCGTTGCACTTCTTCGTCATGGATACGGCGAAGATCTTTGTCATGCTGGTCATCATCATTTATGTCATGGGACTGTTCCGCGCGCTCCTGTCGCCCGAACGGGTCCGCGCCTATGTGCGGGGAAAGCCCCCCTGGGCGGCGCGCTCGACCGCGGTCGGACTCGGTGCGGTCACACCCTTCTGCTCCTGCTCCTCGGTGCCGTTGTTCATCGGCTTCGTCGAGGCCGGCATCCCGCTCGGGGTAACCTTCTCCTTCCTGATCGCCAGTCCCATGATCAACGAGGTGGCCGTGGTCATTCTGCTCGGGGTGCTGGGCTGGAAGCTGACCCTGATGTATGTCGCCGCGGGGCTCACGGTCGCCTATGTCGGCGGGATGATCATGGAGCGCTTCAAACCCGAGCGTTGGGTCGAGTCCTACGTGTGGCAGATCCACATGGGCGAACTGAAGCTGCCCGAGCCCGACAACTCGCTGCTCGGCCGGCATCGCTACGCCTGGAACGAGGTCCGCGAGATCATTCGGCGACTCTGGAAGTGGGTGCTCCTCGGCATCGGTGTGGGCGCGCTCTTCCACGGCTATGTCCCGCAGGAGTGGGTTGTCGAGCATCTGGGCGGCACCGACAATTGGCTTGCGGTCCCCGGCGCTGTGCTTCTGGGCATCCCCCTGTACGCCAATGCGACCGGCGTGATCCCGGTGGCGGAGGCGATGCTGGGCAAGGGGGTCGCAATCGGCACGACGCTGGCCTTTATGATGAGTGTCGCGGCGCTCTCGCTGCCCGAGATGATCATCCTGCGCAAGGTCATCCGGTGGCCGGGGCTCGCCGTCTATTCCGGGGTCCTGGCCGTCGCCTTCATGCTCGTCGGCTATGGATTCAACCAGCTGGCATAGACCAAGTCGCCAGGCTCGGGCTCTGGGCTCTGGCTCTGAATCAATTCACGGGAGACACCTAATGAAAGACATCAAGGTACTGGGATCAGGGTGCGCGAACTGCAAAGCCACCTACAGCTTGATCGAAGAAGCGGCGAACGCCAAAGGTGCCGAGATCACACTCGAAAAGGTCGAGGATCTGGCCCGGATTATGGGATACGGCATCATGTCCACTCCGGGGGTCGTGATCGACGGCCAGGTTGTTCATGCCGGCGGCGTCCCGGATCGTCGGACGGTTGAGGGATGGTTCGACTGATGAAGGGTCCATCCGCGCGCTTGTTGTGGGGCCTGCTGGCCGGCGGTTCAGCCGTTGCGGTCGCCTCGAGTTTTGTGATGACGGGTTGGCTCGACCTGGATCCCTGCCACCTCTGCATCGCTCAGCGCCTGCTCTTTATGGTGCTCACGGTCCTCGCACTCGGCGCCGCAGTCGGAACCGACGCAGCGCGCACCGGGTCGGGCATTGGGCCGGGCACTGGATTAGCCGGTCGACTGCTCGGCGCGCTGACGCTTCCCGTCAGCGCCGCGGGTATCGGCGTTGCCGGCTACCAGAGTTGGTTTCAGCTTCAGCCGCCAGAGTCCGTCTCCTGCGTCGCCGGCGCACCCGGTCTGATCGAGCGCTGGGTCGAGTGGCTCGGTCAACTGGCACCGGACCTGTTTATGGCGACCGGCTTTTGCGAGGACCCCGGACTGTCCATTCTGGGTCTGTCGCTTGCCAATTTGGCGCTGCTCGGCTTTATCCTCAGTCTCGGCGTCGGCGTTTGGGCGCTGGTGCGACGGGCAATGAAGGTTGAAGGTTGAAGGTTGAACATGAGCGACGGTTCTCCATCCGAAGCGCGTCAGCTCCAGGTCCATGGATATCTACCGGGGGACGCTCACGCGAGAAGGCCGGTTTCAGTGCCGGACGCGGTTCATCTTGCGTTTGTTTTTATCGCGCCCAGGTTACTCGTCTCGGGCAGTCGCCTGCGCATCCACCGGATCACTGCATGAACGAGCAGACCCTGACCGACCCGTTCGGCCGCCGTATCGCCTATCTGCGTCTGTCCGTTACCGACCGTTGCGATCTGCGTTGCGGGTATTGTCTCCCGAAGGGATTCAAGGGCTTCGAGGAACCCGACCACTGGCTGACGTTCGAGGAGATCGGCCGCGTGGTGGGCGCCTTCACGGCGTTGGGGGTACGCCATGTCCGGATCACGGGCGGCGAGCCGCTGGTGCGCAAGAATCTGCCTGACCTGGCCGCACGTCTGTCCGCCCTGCCCGG
Source organism: Thiocapsa sp. (assembly GCA_041741175.1). GTDB lineage: Bacteria > Pseudomonadota > Gammaproteobacteria > Chromatiales > Chromatiaceae > Thiocapsa. The sequence continues at coordinate 8,541 of JBGSKP010000510.1, forward strand.
CCTTGACGACCTGTCCATCTCCAGCAATTGCACCCGCATGGACGCGCTGGCCGAGCCGCTGTATCGCGCCGGCGTGCGGCGGCTCAATGTCAGCCTGGACAGTCTGCGCCCGGAGGTCTTCAAAGCGGTCACGGGCGGTGACCTGGAACAGGTGCGGCGCGGAATCGCGGCGGCACGGGCGGTCGGCTTTTCGCCGATTCGCGTCAACACGGTGGTGATGCGCGGGGTGAACGACCAGGAGATCGAAGACATCCTCGGCTACTGCGCGGAGCAGGGTTTCACCCTGCGCCTGATCGAGACCATGCCGATGGGCGCCACCGGTCAGGCGGCGCAGGATCGGTATCTCGACCTGCAGACGGTGCGCCGACGGCTGCAACAGCGCTTCGAGCTGATCCCCGACATTCTCCCCGGCGGCGGACCGGCTCGCTATGACCGCGTCGGCACAACCGAGACCCGGATCGGCTTCATCACACCCATCTCGCAGCACTTCTGTGCGACCTGCAATCGCGTGCGCCTCACCGTCGACGGCACGCTCTATCTGTGTCTGGGCCAGGACAATAGCTACGCCTTGCGACCGCTGCTGCGCGACGGCATCGACGACGCCGACCTCATCGTCCATCTCAAACAGGCCATTGCGCTGAAGCCTGAGCGCCACGAGTTTACGGAGAAACCGGAACAGGTCATCCGTTTGATGTCGGCGACCGGGGGCTGAACCTGGTCTCGGCGGATGCCTCGCGCCGGTGGATCGGCACCATCCTGGGCCGACAACCAACCGCAGCCTCTGCATGGGACGCTTGCAGTGATCCGCAGTGCTTATGCCGTCGTAGCGGTATCTTCGACCGGATCCTCGGACGTCGGATTCTCGACCAGCGCCTCGCGGTAGCCGCAGTCCTTCTGAGGGCACACCTTAGCCGACCCCTTGGTCTTGGTGCTCTTGATTGTCAGCACTGCCCAGCCGCACCTGGGACAGGGCTCGGCGATCGGCTCGTCCCAGACTGCGTAATCGCACTTTGGATAGGTCGAGCAGGAGTAGAAGATCTTGCCCTTGCGTGATTTTTTCTTCTGCAGCGTGCCCTTGGTGCACTTGGGGCAGGTGACGCCGGTGTCCTCGGGTTTTTCCAGCGGCTCGATATGCTTGCAGGTCGGATAGGCGCTGCAACCAATGAACTTGCCGTAACGCCCGCGCTTGATCTCCAGCGGAGCATTGCACAGCGGACAGGTCCGGCCCTCGACGAGCACGGGGGCATCCGCCTCGGCCTTATCGGGGTTCAGATCACGGGTGTAATCGCATTCGGGGTAGTTGGTACAACCGATGAAACGCCCGTTGCGACCGAGCCGGATCGACAATTGACTGCTGCACTTGGGGCAGATCTCATCGATGGGTTCCTGGGTCACATCGCTGCGTTTCACCGAGATTTCAGTGTGATCGACCCGCTCTTTGAACGGCTTCCAGAACTGCTCGAGCAGCGGAATCCACTCGCCCTCGCCGCGTGAGACGGCATCGAGTTCATCCTCCAGGCGCGCGGTGAAGTCGTAGTCCACATAGGCGGTGAAATACTCGGTCAGGAAGCGGTTCACCACCCGACCCACGTCGGTCGGCAAAAAGCGCTTGGCGTCCAGGACCACGTATTCGCGATCCTGCAGGGTCGAGATGATGGAGGCATAGGTCGAGGGACGACCGATGCCGAACTCCTCCAGCGCCTTGACCAAAGATGCCTCGGAGTAGCGCGGTGGCGGCTCGGTGAAGTGCTGCTCGGCACGAATCGCCAGCAGGTCGATCAGGTCGCCCACCTGCATGTCGGGGAGCATGCGCTCCTCGTCGTCGTCGGCGCTCTTGGCATCGTCGCGCCCTTCCAGATAGACACTCATGAAGCCGGGCTCGGCGACCGTCGAGCCGGTCGCGCGGAATAAATTCCCGTCGCCCGCGCTCAGGTTGATCGCGACCTGATTGATCAGCGCATGGGCCATCTGACAGGCCACCGTACGCTTCCAGATCAGCTCGTAGAGCTTGAATTGATCGGCGCTGAGATGGGTGCGGATCTCCTTGGGCACCTGGTAGACCGAGGTCGGGCGGATTGCCTCGTGGGCCTCCTGCGCGTTCTTCGCCTTGGTCTTGTAGAACCGCGGCTGCTCCGGCAGATGATTGACGCCATAGCGTTCGGTGACATAGGCGCGGATCTCGTCCAGCGCCTCCTGCGCCAGGTTGACCGAGTCGGTTCGCATATAGCTGATCAGCCCGATCGGACCACCGCCGACATCGACACCCTCATAGAGCTGCTGGGCCACGCGCATGGTGCGCTGGGCCGTAAAACCGAGCTTGCGCGCCGCTTCCTGCTGAAGGGTGGAGGTGATGAAGGGCGGCGCGGGGTTGCGCTTGCGCTGCTTGCGCTCGACCTCTTCGACCTTGAGCTTGCCGTTGGCGGCTTGCTCCAAGGTCTGCTGGACGACGTCGGCGCGCTCCGCGTCGGTGACCGTGAACTGCTCGACCTTCTCCCCTGCAAACTCCAGCAGCTTGGCGACGAAGCGACGCTCCTGCTTGGCTGCATCCGCCTCGATACTCCAATACTCCTGGCGGACGAAGGCCTCGATCTCGTCCTCGCGCTCGCAGATCAGACGCAGCGCCGGGCTCTGGACGCGTCCCGCCGAGAGCCCCCGACGGATCTTTTTCCACAACAGGGGCGAGAGATTGAAGCCGACCAGATAATCCAGGGCACGACGCGCCTGCTGGGCGTTGACCAGGTCATAGGACAGCTCGCGCGGATTGGCGACCGCCTCTTGCACGGCGCGCTTGGTGATCTCATTGAACACAACCCGAAACACCGGGCGCTTGCCGATCTGATGGCGGCTTTTCAGCAGCTCGTAGAGATGCCAGGAAATGGCCTCGCCCTCGCGATCCGGGTCGGTCGCCAGATAGAGCGCATCGGCACCCTTGAGCTTCTTGGCGATCGCCTGAACGTGCTTCTCGTTGCGATCGATGATCTGGTATTTCATCGCGAAACCGTTCTCGGTATCGACCGCGCCCTCCTTGGGCACCAGATCGCGGACATGGCCATAAGAGGCGATCACCTCGAAGTCGGGTCCGAGGTACTTCTCAATGGTCTTGGCCTTAGCCGGGGATTCGACGATAACAAGATTCATGATGGATGCGCGGCAAACGAAACAGATCTTCTAGGGTAAACCCGGTTTGCATCGGCGCGTCAAGCGGGAGTGAAGGCAGACGTACGGCGGTCGGCGCCCGAAGCGCACGCCAGAGGGGGGTTAGCGGCGGCGCGCCGGGCACAAAGACTCCAGATGCCCTGCACCGCACCCTGAACAAAACCCCTGGTCTAAAACACTTAAACCGCGCCCGCTACAACGCCCCGACATGCCGCGCCACCGACACAACGCCGAAGCATCACAACAACACCCCCGAGGCGCGGTTTAATGCAGGTAGACAGGCTCGTCGTTGTAAACCAGCTCTTCCATCTGCGAGAAGGCGTCCTCGCGACCCGGCCGATTCATCAACACCAGCAGGACGACCCACTTGAGCTCATCCAGGCTGACCAGGGTATTGTCGATGGCGAGCAGGCGGTCGATTACCAACTCTCGGCTGACCGGGTCGAGAATCCCGTTCTGCTCCAGAAACAGCAGCAGACCACGCGATTCGACATCCAGTTTCAGGCACTCCGATTCGCTGTAGACGCGGATGGAACCGTGGGTGTGGTCGTGATACTGCGGGACATCCACACCGGCAGCAAGCTCGTCGAGCCACAGCAGCGCCTTCTCGATCTCCGGCAGGGTAAAGCCCGCCTGCGTGAGCTCATCCTCCAGGGCGCCTTGATCGGCCGGGGGCTGACCTTCGCCGTCCATGTAGTTCTCGTAGAGGTAGATCAGCACATCGACCATGTTTTCGTACATCAGCCAACCTCATGGGCGGCGTCAGCCCGGGGGCCGACGAAAGCGGGCGTGCACAGGCGCGACCCGGGGCATTCACATTAAGGACCGAGACGACAGAAGCGGCCTCCCGGGGCAGATGATACATGACCCTCCAGCTCCAGGACCAACAACATGGACGAGACCTCGCGGCCCGGGCGGCCGCTGCGCGCAATCAGCTCATCGGGCGCAACCGGGTCGAAACCCATCGCATCGAGCAGGGCGCGATAGTCCGCAGCGAGCG
>JBGSKP010000511.1:0-5325 GCA_041741175.1 Thiocapsa sp.
CAAGTCCGGTTCTGCGAGGAGCCGGGAACGAACCGTCGTATGGCCGAGATCATGTGGCACCGCCGGGAAACCAGGCGGCAAACCGAGAACACAAACATCCGCCTAACCGACGGCAAGAACCCGGCTTACTCTCCGTTTACCGATCTCATGGCCCACCACAGCGAACGGATTGAGTAAACTGTCCCCGGAAATCGTCGTCTGCCATCAGGCCCCATCGAGCGCGACCGTTTCGGCCGAGGCATCGCCACCCAATGAGCTCTTGGCCAGGTTCGCTGGCACACAGGTCGCCTGCGCGCGCTCACGTTCAACGGCCGCGGCACCATAGGCGATCCACTCGTTGTACGACATCGACACGAATTGTGCCTGACCGGAGCAATGCAGGCGCAGGATGCGGACCTGGCCGCAACACACTGAGCTCAAGACCTCGCGCTTGATTGCGTGACTGCGCGGGTACCTCAGCATGGTGGCCAACGCGGGGGGCGAATCGGCTGGGCGTGATCGCAATGACCGAAGGCGGTGAAACAGTCGAAGGCGTGCCATTGTCGAGGTCCTTAGAGCTCACGGGTGACAACTAGACGAGCCGAGACAGGGTCGGATTGCGCTCGCATTGAGCACCCGTGTCGGAGGCGTGATCCAGGTCGCGTTGCGTCACGACGGGTGCCCGGGGTCCGGATGCCTGCGCGACAAGGGCATCCCCGCTGATGGGTGCGCGCCTGGGTTGTTGACCAGAAGCGACTGGCACGGCAAGCTCTTCCTGCTGGGCGACCCGATCCCGCTGGACGAAGGCCCAATCCTCCCAATCCCCTAAGCAAACGTGCATCTTCGGCACCGCGACGGCCGGGCGCAGGAGTCCTTCGTGACACAAGACCGCGGCCAACACCAAACCGTTTTGCTTCGCACGACGAGCGAAGGCGCGCGTGAGCAATCGCGTCTCGAAGGGCTCGCCGGTCGCCAGGGGTTCGGCCAGGAGGGTTTGTAGGCGTGCGATCGGGACAGGTTCGGGGCTGACGGATACCAAGAGCGGCTTATCGACGATCGACAGAAAGACGGCTCCAGAGGCATCGACGCTGACCTCGTATGTCAGTCGACCCGTCGTGCGATCCGATAAGGGTGAAATGGTTTCCCGACGCGCCGCGACAGTGGGCTCCGACCCACTCATGGGTAGAATGCTCCGGTTGTCGGAGTCTGTTGCAGCATCCGATCGCTCCCCCTTGTCTGCCGACGGTCGGTGGTGACCGAAGGATGAAATGGTAATTCGATACGAGATCGCCAGGCAGGGCAGCGCGGAAACCTCGAATCGCATCGCGGCAATGGGTGTCGAGACTGGACCTCGACCCGGCGCGGCCTTCACCCCGCGGGTGACCGCGAAGAGAGCCGCACTGCTCATTCCGATCTGCCGCTGGCATGTGGCACACCTCAGTCGGACCGACTCCCGGGCCGAGGGCGTAAACGGTCGCACGCCACCCCATCGCCGTGGGTCCCGCCCGTCGGTGTCGGCGCCGACCAGGTTCGGCCGATGCTGGATAAGACCGCCGAAGTCAGCGGACGGGCCGCGGCGCCATGCGCCGTGATCAGCCGCGGTATCGAGAATCGACATATCGTCCTCAAGCAGAGAGCCGCTCGTTACTGCGGCAGCTCTGCCCCGACAGCCAGGATGGTATTCAATCGTGCTCGCCTTCACTATGCAGTTTCCGAACGATTAGCCGACAGAATGAGGAGGGCCGAGATGGGCGCGTTCGACACCAGTGATCCCGACCCTGCGCCGCCGAACCCTTGGGTGCGGGTCCGGACCCTGAGGGCAGAGGATCCCTGGGTTCAGGAAAAGGCGACCGTGCCATGGGATATCGCAGTGACCCCGCTGTCTCGAGGTCTGTACCAACAGGAGTTGGTCTCTCTCGCCGTCCCCAGGTTGATCCTGTATCGGGAACGCTACTGGGTTCGGACGCGGATCCAGGGCCTCATGCCTCCGGGTATGTTCGGCTTCAGTGTGCCGCTACAGGTGGGGCGCGATACCCGCTGGTGGGGGGAAGCACTGCACGAAGACGGACTCCCCGCCTCGATGCCCGGTGGCATGCATGTCGAGCTCGCCCCTGGCCAGCAGCATTTGGTGGCCTTGCTCGATCTCAGACTCCTTCAAGATGACCTGCCGGCTGACCTGCGCGTGGCCATCGAGCAAGCCGCCTGCCGGCACGTGCTTCCGACCTCACGCTCGGCGATCGCCCGGTTGGGTGCGACGCTCAACGCCCTGCTGGATGCGACACACACCCACCCCGAGGCCGTTTGCCACCCAAACGCGGTCCGCTCCCTGGAGCAGGATGTGTTAGTTGCGTTCCGCCGGTCATTGACGCTGCCCATGCCCACGCCACGGCGTGTCGGGCGCGCTGTCCGCCAGCGCGGGCTGCACAGGGCACTCGAGTACCTCCGCGCCGCGGATCCTGGATCGATCACGGTCGCTGACCTCTGTTCCGTGGCCTGCGTGACCGAGCGAACGCTCCAGTACGCCTTTCGCGAGACCGTCGGCCTCAGCCCGCGCGCGTTCCTTCAGTTGCGCCGGTTCCACGCGGTTCGACAAGACCTGCTCGCGGCCGACCCCAAGACCGCGAGCGTCAATGAGATCGCCCAGCGCAACGGCTGCTACGAAATGGGACGCTTCTCGGTGCACTACAAAGCGCGCTTTGGCGAGTCGCCTCGCGCGACGCTGATGAAGCCGCCGCACGGGGCCCAAGCCCGTCTGCAACCGTAACCAGGTCTCGGTCCATGATGGAGCGCACTCCGATCCCCGGGGGGGCTGGCTCAATTCCTACCATAACGGCTTATGGAGAAGTAAAAGTGGCCTGGCTCAATTCCTGCCATTGTCGCAACGCTGCGCGCATGTGCCCCCGCACGATTCCAAATCGACAGTCAGCCGCTGACATCGTGTAGCGAGGTCATCACCGCTCGGCCTACTTGTTCGACGCCCACGACCGGCTCCCTGATTGCGGTTCGCTGCGAGAGGCGCTGGTGCGCGTGCGCTCCCGGCTAAAGGAATTCGTGCTGATGACCAACGACTTACACCTGTTGGCAGCGCCATCGATCGCACACGGAACGCGCCCGCGAAGCCCGCGCCAACAATCATGCCTCCTCCAGCCTCACCTCGACGCGCATCCCGAGTCCCGCCGCGATATTGACGAACGTGTCGAGCGAAAAGCGGGAGATGCGCCCGCGCACGCTATCTGCCGAATCCATGTCCGCCGGTCCTTCCTCGTCCGGGGCGTTGTCCTGGACTTTCAGGTGTAATACCGTCTGTATTTGCAAGCCGCTTGGGCGACGCGTGAGAGGTGCCAGCGATCGCGACTGGTGCCACGCGGCATGATCCACACGACCCGGAAGGAGAGTCACCATGGGTACCAGAACCGTCCGGCTCGACGACGAGGCTGAAAAGACCTTGGGGCATCTGCGCAGTCTCACCGGGCTGTCGATCTCCGAGGTGCTGAAGCGCGGCCTGCAAGCCTACGCGGCACAGGCCGCGGAACAAGCCGACCGCAAGCCCTATGACATCTACCGTGACCTGGATCTTGGCCAGGGCGGCTATGCGGGCGCACCGGCACGCCAGGCCAGGCCAAGGCCGCGGTCGCGGATCTGATCCGCCGGAAGCACCAGCGGTGATCCTGGTGGATACCGGGCCGCTGGTCGCGCTCTTCGATCCTGCGGATGATGGCCACGAAGCGCGTTTTCGATTCCTTGCACAGATCGAACTTCTTGCGACGCTTGCCCGCAAGAGTATTCGGGCCGGGCTCGCGCACCACGGCCGACGAGCGAACTGCGACACATTGCAGAGGAGATGGGATATGCCACTCACTGAAAAAGAGCTCCTTGAACGCGATGCCAAGCGCAATATTGGCGAGGATCTGCTGCAAGCCATTCGCGATGTGAAGGCGGGGCGTAATGGCGCGGTCTATGAGGTCGAACCGAACGAAGTTGCGGCGACGCGCTTGCGCTGCGGTCTGTCGCAGGCACAGTTCGCAGCTGCCCTCCGTATCTCGCCGCGTACCTTGCAGCAGTGGGAGCAAAGTCGCCGCAGGCCGTCCGGAGCGGCTGAGACCCTATTGAAGGTCGTTGCCCGCCATCCCAAAATTCTGTGCGAAGTGATCTGACGCACGAGTACGGCTCTGAAGCCGCCTTCGAAACCGTCATAGAAGCACACCTGCTCGCGAACGGGTACGTGCCGATGGACCAGGGGATTCCGGGCATTCCCTTCAACGCCCAACAGAAGAGCGATCCGGTTAACCTTTCGTCAACGAAGAACCACGAGGACCATCTATGGCGCTCGATCAAAGGGCATTGCAGAAGAAGCGGGCCAAGCGTGAGCTAAAACGCCGGCAAACCAAGCCGGCGGCTTCTGGGATGCCGGGAGCCCTATCAGCGGCGCGGGAATGGGCCAATGTGAGCCGGGCGCCGATCGCGGACGTCTTTGTCCCGTCGAACCTCTTCGAGCTGGGCATCGGCACCGTCTGGGTGAGCCGGAGTCTTCCGGATGGGCGCTATGCCGTAGCCGGGATTCTGGTGGATGTTTTCTGTCTGGGTGTAAAAAACGCCTTGTACAAGATTGTCGACGCGGCCGAGTATCCGACCGTCCTGGCCCGCATCCGCGGGAATCCGACGGAATCGCCCGAGGCCCAGCATCCGAGCTGTGCGCGCAAGCTGGTCGAAGAGGCATTGGCCTATGCCAAGGACCTCGGCTTCGAGCCGCACGCAGACTACCGGATTGCCCGGTTGATCTTCGGCGACATCGATGCCCGCGCCTGCCCGGTGTCCTTCATCTTCGGGAAGGACGGCAAGCCCTTCTATATCAACGGGCCGAACGACACACCGGCGATGCAGCGGCGCACGGTCAAGCAGCTGGAGCGTCGCTGTGGTCCGGGGTCATACGACTATCTCGTGATGGCGTGATGGCGTGATGGCGTGATGGCGTGATGGCATCGGATCCGGACATGCTTCGCCCACGAACGGGGTGCCGGCACGCTTGGTCCTTCCGACCAAGTCGGCGAGGCGTCGTTGTTGCCGCCGTCCGGCCTCGATCTGCAATCGTTCTTCATCGATTCGCCGTGATCGCCATGCCTATTCGCTTATCTCTCGGCCTCGATCGTATTCTCGCGCGAGGATCGCGAAACAGTCATCAAGGCATGCGCCGGCGTTCCCGGCGGGGGATCAGCCGCCCGCCCGCTCCCAGCGGAACACCCGCATCGGCGGGATATTGAACAGCTCGGTGACGACCCGGGGCGTACCGAGGTGGGGACGGCACAACTCGGCCACCCTGGCACTGGCTTGGTAGGCGACGAAGCGGCC
>JBGSKP010000512.1:0-3030 GCA_041741175.1 Thiocapsa sp.
CCCGGCTGCGCGGGCTGATCATCGCCAACGAGGTGCTGGATGCTATGCCGGTGCATCGCTTCAGCATCGACGCGGATGGCGGCGTCGCCGAGATCTTCGTCACCGAGCGCGATGACATACTCGCCGAGGTTGCCGCGCCCGTGCGTTCCGCGTCGCTGGCCGAGGCCGTCGGCGTCCTTCATGCGCAGGGATTTGCGCAGATTCCGGGCTATAGCTCCGAGATCAATCTGCGGCTGCCGCCCTGGATGCAGGCACTCGGCCAGGGGCTCGAAGCCGGCATGCTCCTGCTGATCGACTACGGCTATCCGCGCAGCGCCTACTACCAGCCCGACCGCACAATGGGCACCCTGATGTGCCACCTTCGCCATCAGGCCCATGATGATCCCTACCGACACATCGGGTTGCAGGACATCACCGCCCATGTCGACTTTACTGCCGTCGCCGAGGCCGGAGTCGCCGCCGGCTTCGACCTGGCCGGTTTCACCACGCAGGCCAATTTCCTCATCGGCTGCGGGATCGACCGCTTCCTCGCCGAGTCACCCGACGCCTTCAATCTGATTTCAGGCGTCAAGCAACTGATCCTGCCCTCGACCATGGGCGAACGCTTCAAAGTCATCGGTCTGGAGAAAGGGGTTGAAGGCCCATGGAGCGGATTCTCGGTGCGCGATCTCAGCGACCGGCTCTGAACTTAAACCGCGCCCTCCGACACCCACTGGCCGCGCCAAGCCTAAGCCAATCCACAAACCCACCAGACCCCTCCGAGCGCGGTTTAATGCCCAAACTGGATGACCGCAAAAATGGCCCCCTGCGGATCGCCGAGGAAGGCGAAGCGACCCACCTTCTCGACCTCCATGGGGTCCATGACGAGGCTTCCGCCGAGCCGCCTGGTGGTGGCGACGGCTTGATCACAGTCTTCGACGCCGAAATAGATCGACCAGTTGGCCGGCATCGAGCCCCATTCGGCGCCCAGCTCAATCATCCCGCCGATCTCCTTGCCGTCGAGCTCGAACAGGGTATAACGCCCGTCCATCAGGCTCTTGCTGGTGCGCGGCGTCCAGCCGAACAGCCCCGCGTAGAAACGCGCGGCCTCCAGGGTATCGCGGGTCTGCAACTCGCACCAGCTTCTGGCACCGTAGGTATTGTCCAACTCGGCGCCGAACAGCGTTCCCGGCTCCCAAAGCCCCAGGACCGCGCCGGTCGGATCCTGAATGAAGGCCATGTGCCCCAGCGCCATGACCTCCACGGCGGGCATCACCAGCCGCCCGCCAAGGTCGGCGGCGCGTTGCGCGCTCGCCTCCACATCGGTGACCCGCACATAGCTCGCCCAGTAAGGGAAAGCCCCTTGCTCCGGCGCCATCTCATATAAAGCGGCAACGCGCTTTCCATCGCGTCGCAAGAAGCTGTACGGCACCTCGTAGTCGGTTGCGACATCTTCGGCTGTCCACCCGAAGACCTCGGCGTAAAACGCCTTGGCGGCCTCGGGCGCGTTGGTCGCCAGATCGACCCAGCAGAAGGTGCCGGGTGCATAGCTGGTCATCTCGGCCATTGGGTGGTCCTCAAATCGGCATAGGGTTTGATCGTCGCCACAGCAGTGCACGGATCTGCCGGCACGCATCAGGTCGGGCAAGACTCACTCGACATCCTCGTCGCGCGGACGCGTCTTGCGTCCGGTCAGACGCCGGACCGGTGGATCCGCATCGGCCATCATCAGCATCCGCTCATGCTCGGCAAGGCGTTTGGCGACCAGACTCTTCTCCTGGCGGACGCGAGCGGCATAGCCCAGCGCGGCGCCACCGGCCGTTGTCAGCGTCAGCAGCCCGAGCGTGACGAACTGGGCCAGCATCATCGCCACACCAAGGCCAATCGCACCGCCCACCACGACACCGGTCTTGAGATTCGCGCCCATGACTCCGCGACTGCGCACCTTCGCCTCCAGACGCGCGTTGTCGCGGCCCACTTTGGCGCGAATCTGCTCGGCCTTCACACGGATCTTCTCGCGTTCTTTGGAAAACCGCTCACTCACCCGCGAGAGCGTGCGGTGGCGGTCGGCAGCGACGATGGTGTTGAACCAGAAGGCGACCAAGGTGCCGATCGATCCAGCCAGCAACAGGAAGAGTGGCCAGGTGGTTTGCCAATCCGTGTTCAGCGCGGTGTAGACCAGCAGTCCGGTCACGCCCTGCAGCAGAAAGATCCCGACCAAAAAACGGACGAGACTGCCGACCCCATGCGGAATGATGTTCATGATCTCGCTCTGCGCTCCGTGGCAGGGTGCCGGTCAGGCGCCCGGTTGCCGGTTCGGTAACAAGTCGGCAACGCCGATGACAATCGGTCGGGCCGGCACACTCGCGCCGGGATCACCGCCACCCCCGATAAGAAACACCCAGCCCTGCCGGGCACCGGCCCCGCCGACTCCTGGTTGGGCAATCTCGCTCAAACGATCGCGGATAACGGTCAGACTTTCCGGGCGTCCGGCGACCTCGGGCGCGAGCTGTCGATCGAAGGTATCGACAACGTCGTAGAGATGCTCCATCCCGACCCCGGAGAGATCCGCCAGAAGTCGGAACGAGGTCTGCCCTTCCGGCACGAGAGCCGGCTCGACGCCGGAGACCAGGAAGGGCCCGGGCCCCGTCTCCAGTCGACCCGCCAGGGCTCCCTGCCCCTGCTCGCGCAGATCATTGACCAACTCACCGCGCATCCGGTCCGAGAGCGTGGCCGCGACCTGGTTGAACAGGGGGAATTGCTCAAGCTCGGCGTCGACCGGGATCAGAAAGACATGTGCCTGCTGCGGTGATGTGGGATCACCCTTGCCTCCTGCGTACATCTCAATGAGTCGAAACAGCTCGCGGCTTTTTGCCTGGTCACCCGGCGCAAGCCGCTCGACACCCGGCCCCACCAGCACGAAGGTATAGATCCCGAAACCCGGCGTGGCACGGCGATAGAGCGATTCGAGCCGGGCCGCGGCATCGACCCGCACGACGGTGCCGGCCGAGGGGAAATAGGCCATCGCCTGCTCGCGCGCCAGACGGGTCG
>JBGSKP010000513.1:0-3009 GCA_041741175.1 Thiocapsa sp.
GGCATCCGGGGTCAGGATGTTGATCAGGCCGCCGTGCGGCTGATCGGCGATCGCGGTCTCGTCGCGGTGGCGCAGCCAGACCTGGTGGTCGTTGAAGTCGTGCGCGGGCGTGATCTTCACGCAGCCGGTCCCGAACTCCGGGTCGGCGTGCTCGTCGGCGATGACGGGGATACGCCGGCCGGTCAGGGGCAGCTCGACGAATTCACCGATCAGGTGTTTGTAGCGCGGATCTTCCGGGTTGACGGCCACGGCGCAGTCGCCGAGCAGGGTCTCGGGGCGCGTGGTGGAGACGACCAGATGCGCCGGTCCGGTGGCGCCGGGCGGCAGCGCCAAGGGGTAGCGGATGTCCCACATGTGGCCGGACTCTTCCTCGGAGATGACCTCCAGATCGGAGACCGCCGTATGCAGTGCCGGGTCCCAGTTGACCAGGCGCTTGCCGCGGTAGATCAGCCCCTCTTCGAACAGGCGCACGAAGACCTCGCGCACCGCGTTGGAGAGACCCTCGTCCATGGTGAAGCGCTCGTGCTGCCAGTCCAGCGAGGAGCCGAGACGGCGCAACTGGCGTGTGATGTTGCCGCCGGATTCGTGCTTCCACTCCCAGACGCGCTCGATGAAGGCGTCGCGTCCGAGGTCGTGACGGGTTTGGCCGGCGGCCTCCAGTTGGCGCTCGACCACCATCTGGGTTGCGATCCCGGCGTGATCGGTGCCCGGTTGCCAGAGTGTGCGATCGCCTTTCATCCGGTGATAGCGCACCATCGTGTCCATGATGGTGTTGTTGAACCCGTGACCCATGTGGAGGCTGCCGGTCACGTTCGGCGGCGGGATCATGATGCAATAGCTTCCGCCCCCGGTCTGCCCGGCCTGTTCGGCGGGGACGAAATAGCCCTTTTCCTCCCAAAGGCGATACCAGCTCGTCTCCAGGGCCTGGGGGTCGTAATTCTTGTCCAGCATGATGATCTCGCCGTCGGCAATACGGATTCAGATGAAGGGGCGAGTATACCCGAAGGCGTTCCGCGCACCGTCGGTCGGGCCCATGGGCGGTGTCACCGAAACTGATGCATCGCAGCGTCGCCGTCGGTTGAGCGGCCAAGGCGCGCGCCCAGGATGCCGTAGGCACGGGATTGCCGACCAAACCGTAGGCGCGGGCTTGCCCGCGCTGGCATTGCGGAGAGGTTTCAGCGCGGCCAAGGCGCGCGCCCACGGTGCCGCCGGCATTGGTCGCAAATAAGCAGCGCCGCCGGCAAGGCTCGGTTTAAGATGAACGCCGGATCAGCAGGGCCGGCGGTGAGACGCGATGGGTGTCGACGAAAAACGCATGGGCCCCTTCAGCGGGCCGACGGGTTGGATCGAGGAGATCGGATTCGCGGGTGTGGCGCTCGTCAGCTGCATCGGGCTTTATCTCAACATCCTGCTCGGCCGGGCCCGTTTGGATATGCCCGCGTTTGCGGCCTCGCTGCGTCAGGCGGGGCTATCGATCCTGCCGGCCATCACCCTGGTGAGTCTGTCCGTTGGGCTGATCCTCGGACATCAGATCGAGGCCATCCTGGTCCAGCTCGACCTGCCTGGCCTGGTGCTCTTAACCGTGACCTATGCCGTGGTGATGGAGCTGATGCCGATCCTGGTTGGGATCCTGGTTGCCGGGCGGGCCGGTGTTGCACTGGCGGTTCGTCAGGCGACGCTGACGGTCACCGGGGAGATGGACGGTCTGTTGGCGTCCGGCATCCATCCCATCCAGTTCACCGCCGGCCCGGTGTTGCTGTCGATGCTGTTGATGAGCTTCGCCTTTGTGGTCTGGGGGACTCTGGTCACCTTCGCCGCGGCGGGGGCCTGGCTGTGGGGCGTGGCCGGGATCTCGCCAGCGATGTTTTTCGAGGCAATGACCCGGGCGCTCAGCGCCGGCGCGCTGGTGGAGGCGCTCGTGAAGCCGCTGCTGTTTGCACTCCTGATCGCACTGATCGCGACGGTGAACGGCACCGGGGCGGGGCGCAATCCGGAGGGAATCTCACGGGCGGCGACACGGACCATGATCGGTGCGGTTTCGGCGATTCTACTGACCGATCTGCTCTATATCCTGTTCTTGCGCGGTTGATTCGGATGATCGCCACCAGCCACCAGCCACCAGCCAACAGCCCCGCGGAGTCGGCGTCGTGTAGCGCCGCTTCTCTCGCGCGGCAGCATCCGCGTCGACGCCCGTCATGACATCTGCGTTGGCGCTCGCCGGGGTCTATCAGCATGTCGCCGGGCGCATGTCGCTGGACGACATCGGTCTGACGCTGCCCGAGGGCGGCTGGCTGCTGATCTGCGGGCCGAACGGGGCCGGCAAGAGTCTCCTGACCCGATTGATCCTGGGACTGGATCGGCCCTCGGCGGGTACAATCGAAGTCTTGGGTCAGGATCTGAGCCGTCTCGGCGGAGCGGCGATGGCGCGACTGCGTCGCGACATCGGTGCGGTGCTGCAACGCGGCTCGCTCCTGGCTGACTACAGCGTGCTCGACAACCTGCTGCTGCCATTGCGCGATGCGCCCATGACCCGGAACGACATGGCCCGAGCGGCCCGACTGGTCATGACCCTGCTGGGTCTGGACGGGCTTGAGAACCATCTGCCGCGCGGGCTCTCGCTTGGCCAGCAGAGACGCGTCGAGCTGGCCCGCGCGCTGATTCACCGTCCGCGACTGCTGGTTTGGGACGGCCTTTCGGACGGGCTCGATCCAACCGTGGCGCGCGAGACCCTGGCGGTGCTGCGCAATTTGAGGGGGAACCAGGCACTGACCCTGATCGCGACCGACAATGTACCGGATGCCTTGACCGCCGCCGACGATCGCATCGCCGTGGTGCATCAAGGTCGGCTCCTGTTCGAGGGCGCGCGCGCCGAATTGGATGTCGCCGGCGCGAGCCGCCTGGATCTGCGTGCCGCCGTGTGGGGACATCCATGACGGAGCCATCCGAGTCCACGGGTCCCGTCGACCGTCGGCTGGATCGCCTCTACTCGCCGCCCGAGATCGGGGCGCC
>JBGSKP010000514.1:0-1748 GCA_041741175.1 Thiocapsa sp.
CGCGCAGCCAGCCGCGGCTGGCTGCGCGTCGGGATCCATCCCGGCGACCTTGACCTCGCCCTCGCCGAGGATCTGCGTCGGGATCTGCGCGTCTTCCGAGACCATGCCGGTTATGGCGAGGTCTGCAAGTCAGGCTGAGGCTGGCGGCTTGGAGCGGGGAATGCTCACCAGCCTCTCCGCGCGATGAGCGCGCTACCTCAGACGCGACATCAGATCATCCAGGAGTCCGCGTGCTGCGGCTTCGACGAGATCGAACACCTGATCGAAACCCTGCTCACCGCCGTAGTAAGGGTCCGGGACATCGCGGACCCGAAACTCGGGCGCAAAGTCCATGAAGAGCCGCAGCTTGGTTTCCATGCCGGCGGGGCACAGACGGGACAGATGACGGTAGTTGTCCTGATCCATCGCCAGAACATAATCGAAGAGCTCGAAATCGGTCCGTTCGGCGAGACGAGCGCGCAGATCACCGATGTCGACCCCATGGCGCAACGCCGTCTCGCGCGCACGCCGGTCCGGCGGTTCGCCGACATGATAGGCGTGGGTGCCGGCCGAATCGATCTCGACCCGATGCGATAATCCCTGTTCGACGACGAGCCGACGAAAGACGCCATGGGCGGTCGGCGATCTGCAGATATTCCCCATACAGACAAAAAGAACCCCGAATCGATTGGATTCGGCGGATGTCGATTCAGCTTGATGCGATGCACTCATGATGGTCCCGATCCAACGAGCAATGCCATGACTGGTATGATATACCGGGCTGCAACGAATGTTTCGGTGCACCGCACGGATCATGCTCAGCGGCCCGGACATCATTGCGGCGATGAGGATATGCTTCAGGTCGCGGCCTCTGCTTCAACATCGATTTTTACTCTAAGACGCGGTTTACTATGGACAACACGCCCGCCCCGACCGGACTGGCCGATCAGGTCGCCGCCCTATCCGACGCCTTGGCGCGACAGAGGCTCGAGTTTCAAGAGGCCGAAAGATCGCTGGTCACGCGGATCGCCGATGTCGATGATGACCGGCGTCTGACGACCAATCGGCTGCAACGCGCCTGGCAGACGCATCACGAGGAGATCGATGCCCGGCTGAACCGTCAAACGTCGCGCTTCATCGGAGGGCTATTACTGCTCGCACTGCTCTTCGGAATCGCCTTCGCGTTCGCTTACAGTCAATTGACGGCCGCACATCGCGCACTGTTCGCCGAACAGGCCGAGTTGCGCATGGAGTATGAGCAATTGGCTGCCGTCTCAACCCGGGAGACGTCCATCCAGGAGAGTCTGGACGACCTGCGTGAACAGGTTGCAGCCCTCTCCAAGTCACTCGCCGAGGGCAACACTCCGGCCGAGACGCCGGGACCGCCGCCTGAGCCGGTATCCGATCGGGCACCCGATCAGAGATCCGATCAGACATCCGGTCAACTGCCCGACCAGTCCCCGGCGGGTGACGTCGCATCAGCCGTTGCGGTGCCGGAGTCCAGGGTGTCCAGTGTCGATGTCCAATCAAACACGCCGCCCAGCACGGGGTCCGTTGCGGGACCAGGCGCGATTCAAAACGGAGAGGCGCAAGCCGTCTTCGCTGCAACGGCCCAGGCCGTGACGCCCGCCGCTGCCGTCGATCCGACACAACCGGCCAGCACCGCGCCGGCGGCGCTGGACAACATCGCTCGGGAGACACCCGTACCGTCGACATCGGAACCGACGTCGGCCCCGCCCGCTCAACAGACCCAGGGCGAGCCGTCAAGC